>DAHVAB010000408.1 GCA_027314825.1 Solirubrobacterales bacterium | reverse complement strand
GTGCGCCGCTGGCGCTCGCTGAAGATCTCGGTGGCCGCGATCCGCAGCGCGACCGCCTTCGCCGCGATCACGTGCTCCTGCGGGCCACCCTGCTGGCCCGGGAAGATCGCCGAGTCGATCTTCTTGGCGTACTCCTCCTTGCAGAGGATCATGCCGGCGCGCGGGCCGCCGATCGTCTTGTGGGTCGTGGTCGTGACCACGTCGGCGTACGGGATCGGGCTCGGATGCAGCCCGGTCGCGACCAGGCCGGCGAAGTGGGCCATGTCGACCATCAGCATCGCGCCCACCTCGTCTGCGATCTCGCGAAAGCGTGGGAAGTCGAGGCTCCTCGGATATGCGGACCACCCGGCGAGCAGCAGCTTCGGACGCCGCTCGCGCGCGATCCGGGCGACCTCGTCCATGTCGATCAGGCTGGTCTCCCTGTCGACCTCGTAGGCGGCGACGTCATACAGCTTCCCCGACGCGTTGATCTTCATCCCGTGAGTGAGATGGCCGCCGTGGGCGAGCGAGAGGCCCATGATCGTCTCCCCCGGTTCGAGCAGCGCGTGATACACGGCGAGGTTCGCCTGCGCGCCCGAGTGCGGCTGGACATTCACGTGCTCGGCTCCAAACAGCGCCTTGGCCCTGTCGATCGCAAGCTGCTCGGTCACGTCGACCCACTCGCAGCCGCCATAGTACCGGCGGCCCGGATAGCCCTCGGCGTACTTGTTCGTCAACACCGATCCCTGGCATTCGAGCACCGCTCGGGGCACGAAGTTCTCCGAGGCGATCATCTCCAGGGTCCGCTGCTGGCGGCGCAGCTCACCGCGCAGCGCGTCAGCGACCTCGGGGTCGACATCCTGCAGCGGTCTGTTGAAATAGTCGGGGGGCAGCTGCGACAAGGCTCTCTCCTCAGGCAGGGGGCGGCATTCTCTTGCCCAGGCGCGCGGCTTTCGCTCTCCGCCGCTTCCCGGTGGTCTCTTCCACCCAAGCGCCAGTCGCGGCGGCCACCGACGAGGCTAGCAGCGCGTCACGACGCGCGTTCGCCGGCCTGCCGCTCAGCGGGCGCTCGCGTCTGTGAGTCCCGCGGCGCGCAGCGCGTCACGACGCGGGCTCTCCCGCCTGCCGCTCAGCGGCCGGTCGCACCGGCGAGTCCCGCGGCGCGCAGCGCGTCGGCGATCTGATCACGGCCGAGCGCGCCTTCGCGGAGAACCGCGACTCCGTCCGCGCCGTCCGCGCCGACCCGCCGCAGGTCGATCACCGTCGAGGACACTCCCGGCAGGCTGCCGCCGTCGAGCACGAGATCGGCGCCCCGGCGGATCGACTCCGGCACGTGCGCCAGCGTGCGGACGGCCGGCTCGCCGGAGCGGTTCGCGCTCGACTGCATCACCGCGATGCTCACCTGGCCGAGCGCGGCCAGCGGCGGGGGCCATCGCGGCACGCGCAGGCCGAGCGGGGGCGGGTCGCTCTCCGGTCCCACCGGCTCGTCCGGCCCCACAGGTGCCTCCGCTCCCA
>DAHVAB010000407.1 GCA_027314825.1 Solirubrobacterales bacterium | reverse complement strand
GACCCGGGTCGGGGGCGGGCACCCCGGCTACCGCGTGATCGACGACCCGGATGCGTCAGACCCGGCGGCCGTGCGGCCGACGGCCCAGCAGGATCCGTGGCACTACTCGATCGCGCGGATGGTCGACGCCTGCACGGCCGTCGGAGCGCTGCCGTTCTATGGCCCGTACGGCGACATCCGCGACAGCGAGGGCTGCGAGACCCAGTTCCGGGCCGCATTCCTGCTCGGCTGCGTCGGCGCGTGGTCGCTGCACCCCGGCCAGATCGCGATCGCCAAGAAGGTCTTCTCGCCCGACCCCGACGAGGTGGCCTTCGCCCAGAAGGTGATCGAGGCGATCCCCGATGGCAAAGGCGTGCACATGATCGACGGCAAGATGCAGGACGACGCGACCTGGAAGCAGTGCCAGGTGATGGTGGGCCTCGCCGAGATGCTGGCGCGCAAGGACCCGGAGATGGCCGAGCTCTACGGCATGACGCCCTCCGCAGCCTGAACGGGATGCTCACCCGCGATGACCCGGAGACAGCCGAGCCCGGCGGGAGGATGACGCCCGCCGCGGCGTGAGCAAACGCGCGCACCGGCCGGGGCGTCGGGTACTCTGCAGGACCGACTGCACGCGACCGCGCCACCCGGAGCAGCGATGGCACGCGCGGTTCGCAGGCGGGAGCACCCACATGTCGCATCTGACCGGTCCATCTGTGTAGGCTTCGCAGGCCCCTAACCCAACGGAAACACACCCGCAATGCGCTTCTTCGAGTACGAGGCGCGCGAGATCGTCAAGCGCGCCGGGATTCCAGTAACAGACTTCGGCTTCGCGACCGACCCGGCCAGGGCGCGGGAGATCGCGCAGCGGATCGGCGGCCCCGTCGTGATCAAGTCCCAGGTGCTGACGGGCGGCCGGATGAAGGCCGGCGGCGTGCGTTTCGCCGACACGCCCGAGCAGGCAGAGTCGGACGCGCGCGAGGTGCTGGCGCTCCAGATCAAAGGCCACATGCCCCGCGGCGTGCTCGTCGATCCCAAGGCGGAGGTGGAGCAGGAGTATTACGCGGGCGTCGTCTGGGACGGGCTGAGAAAGCAGCCGGTGATGATCTTCTCCCCGGTCGGCGGCATCGACATCGAGCAGGTCGCGGAGGAGCAGCCCGACAAGGTCGGCCGCCGGCATTTCTCCAACATCCTGCCGTTCAGCGACTTCGCCGCCAAGGAGGTGATCGCCTCCACCGGCGTCACCGGCAGGGCGCTCACCCGCCTGACCCCGATCCTGACCCGCCTCGCGCGCCTGTTCGTCGAGCACGACATGACGCTCGCGGAGATCAACCCTCTCGGGCTGCTGGCGGACGGCTCCTTCGTGGCGCTCGACGCCCACATGGACATGGAGAACGAGGCCCGCGGGCGCCACAAGAGGCTGCTCGCCGACCTCGGCGTCGGCGAGGCGGCGCCGGAAGCTGACGTCGAGCTGGGCGAGCATCTGCTGGGGAGGAAGCGCGGCGAAACGGGTCGGCTTGCCCTCGAGCGAGACGGCCACTCCCTTTC
>DAHVAB010000406.1 GCA_027314825.1 Solirubrobacterales bacterium | reverse complement strand
GAACCGCGCGACGCCCTCGAAATGCGGCGCCCACGGCTGCGCCGAGCCGGTCCAGATCTCGGCGCTCGGCTCGAACCAGGAGAGATCGTCGATCGTGCCCGCCTTCAGGAACGCCAGCTGCGGCATCGACTCGATCGTGCTGTACATGGGCGAGCCGCAGCTGGAGCAGAACCGCCGCTCAGTCGTGCTCCGGTAGCCCTCGCTCTCCGTAGTGAACGATCCCAGCGGGCCGCCCTGCACCGTGAGCGCCCTGCTCGGCACGCCGACGACCACAGAGAAGGCCGAAGCGGTCTGGCGCTGGCAGTTGGAGCAGTGGCAGACACCCTGCCACACCGGCTCCGCATCGACGCTGTAGGTCACGCCGCCGCAGAGGCAGCGGCCCGTGATCGGCAAGGACAGATCGGCCACCGTTCAAACACGATACACCCCGACCGCACCGGTCTCGCGCTCCTGCCCGCCGGCACCCGCCGCCCTCCGAGCCCTGCTCCAACACACGCGATCCACCGGAGTGCCCCCGCCAGGAATCGAACCTGGATCTACCGCTTAGGAGGCGGTCGTCTTATCCATTGGACTACGAGGGCGTGACTGGGAAGGCTACCGGCGCCGGGGCGGCGAACCCTCGGCGGCGCGCGCGGCGCGGTGAGACGCCCGGGCGGGGCGGGGCGACATGACTGGGGCGGGACGACAGGGCGGGGGCAGGGCGCGGGGCGATCGCTCAGCCGGCGGCGGCGGGCAGGGGCGGGGGGCCGGCGGAGCCGCCTGAGATCAGGCCCACCCGCGTGGCGGCGAGCATCAGCGCGAATATCGCAAGCAGCGACGCCACCAGCAGCACAGGGATCTGCCAGCCCCAGCCCTCCAGGGCCCCGAACGCGATCGAGTTGTTCAGGCAGTGCGCGGCCATGCACGCATACAGCGAGCCGGTGGCCCTGTAGAGCACGCAGAGCAGGAAGCCGAGGACGGCCAGCGGCAGCAGGTAGACCACAGGGGCGGAGGTCGCATGGACCAGGCCGAACAGCAGGCCCGTAACCACGGCGGCCGGCCACGGGCCGCGCCAGTTGCGAAGCGAGGTGAACACGAAGCCCCTGAAGAGGAGCTCCTCGCAGATCGGGGCCACCACGCAGGTCAGCGCGGCGGAGCCGATCAGCAGCGCCGTGCCTTCGTTGGTCCCGAGCTGTTCGAGCAGTCGCTCGGTCGTTTTCGTTTCGATCACCTCAGCCCAGATCAGGCTTATCAGCAGGAAGACGCCGAAGGTCAGCACCACAAGACCCGCCGCCCGCCACCGCGGCGTCCTCAGCAGCCCGAACTGGGCCGAGCTCACCTTCCGCAGGCCGCTGCGCGCCAGAAACACGGCCGTCAGCACGAAGATCGCGTCCTGCACGACCGTATCCACGATGATCAGCCCGCCCGGCAGGTTCGACGCGCTGCCGATCTGCACGCCGAGCGCGCCGGCGATGAAATCCACGATCAGGGAGGCGATCACCGCGAACACCAGCGCGAGCAGGATCGCGACCGGCCCCAACCACCACTGCCAATCCGTGACCGGCGAG
>DAHVAB010000405.1 GCA_027314825.1 Solirubrobacterales bacterium | reverse complement strand
GTCCGCTGCAGTGCAGGACTTCCCCAGGCGCGAACGCGCTCGCCTGACTCTCGTAGGCTTCTCCGGGCCTCGCCGGCCGGCCGAGCGCGATCGACGCTTCGCCTTCGAAGCCCGCAGGGATCCTCACGCCGATCGCGCATCCGCCGGCACCCGTGACGCAATGCCCGCCCTGCAACGCTTCGATGTTGCTCTTCGGCCCGTCACTGGAGGAGGAGAGAACGGTTCCGACGATGCTCGGGGAGGCAGGGATCAGCTGCACGGTGATGTGGTAGCCGTGCGCGGCGAACGCAGCGTCGAGCTCCCGCTGCGCCGCGAACGGTTCTGTGACCTTCGCGACGATCGTCCCGCCCGGCATCGCGCTGAAGGCGACCGCCGCGGAGGTCGGCACGCCGGCCGAGCCGCTGAGCAGCACGATCAGCGCTGCCGCGGCGGCCGCGACGGCTCCCGATGCCCACAGCACGACCGGACGCCGGGCCCGCCCGCCGCGGCGTCTGCGTGCTGCGGGCTGCGGCCGTCTGTGCCGGCGCCGCAAGGCCGGCGCAGCAATGCTCGCCGCCTGCCAGGGCGAGCCTGCGAGGATCAGCCGCAGCTGCTCGGCCCGCTGCGCGTGCGGGAAGGTCTCATGCGTACGCTGCGCCTCGGCGGGACGCAGCTCTCTGAGTAGCTCGAATATCGGATCGCTCATCTGGGCTCCTTGATCAGTCTCGAAGTGCTCGTGCGTTGCTGGGTCTCGCGGGTCGCCGGCTCGCTTTCGGGGCGATGCGGCCTGCTCGCAGAGGCCTGCTCCTCGCCCTCCAGCTCACTGAGGGCGCCGCGCAGCCGTCTGCGCGCACGGTGAAGCCGCACCCGCAACGCTGGCGCCGAGCAGCCGAGCGCCGCAGCCGCCTCCTGGTGGGTCAGGCCATCCCAGGCGATCAGCAGCAGCACCTCCCGCTGAGCATCGGTGAGGGTGGCGAGCGCGGCCGCCGCAAGCTCGCGCCTGGCCAGCACCTCCGCATGCTCCTCCCGCGCCGCCGGCCTGCCGGCAGCGATCCGCTCGATCAGCGCGTCGCGGCGACCCTGCGCGCGCCGCAGCGAGAGGAGCACATGGCGAGCCACTCCCAGAAGCCACGGCAGCGGCTCCTCCGGCATCTCAGGCAGGCGCCTCCAAGCGACCTCGAACGTGCGCGCAAGCGCCTCAGGCGCCCGCGGCCACGAGATGCGTGCTCTCCGGCCGCGCGTTTACCGTCGAGCAGGACGGCGAGGAGCGGGCGGCATGAGGATCGGCCACAAACGAGACCGCACACGGCCCGCTGCAACGTCCTTGCTCATGGGCTTTGTGTGCGATCCCCGCCATCGGCTCCCGCTCGCCCCCCGGGCGGGCCGTCTGGGGCTCGGCGCGGGCACGAGCCTGCTCATCGAGGCTCGCGCTAGAACCGGTGGCGCCCCGGCAGCCCCAGCAGGTACTGGTGGAGGATCACGCCGGCCAGCACCCTGTAGCCGAGGTCGGTCGGGTGGATGTCGGGTTTGGCGGTGCACATGTTCGTGAGCAGGCAGAGCGTCGGCCCTTCGGCGGCGCCCGGC
>DAHVAB010000404.1 GCA_027314825.1 Solirubrobacterales bacterium | reverse complement strand
ATGGCTGGGCCGGAGGGCCTCGATCTCGTCGAGGCTGACCTGGTCGTTGCGGACGACTCGCAAATCGACGCCGGGGTCGATCTCGCCCAGCCGCTGGACGAGGTTGTATGTGAAGGAGTCGTAGTTGTCGATCATGAGCACCCTCACGCCGAGCCTCCCCTCCGCCGAGCTCCGGGGCGCGACTCGGGCGTGGGCAGTCGCGCGCAGGAGGCGGCGCGCACGGCGCTCATGCCCAATCCCTTTGTGAGATGGCGAGCTCTATCGCCCGGAGCACGGCCCTCGACTTGGCGAGAGACTCCTCGTACTCGCGGTCCGGCCTGGCTTCGGCGACCGTGCCGCCGCCGGCCTGGATGTGGGCGATCCCGTCCTTGACGACGACGGTGCGGATGTGGATGCAGGTATCGAGATCGCCGTTATATGAGAGATAGCCGATCGCGCCGCCGTAGCCGCCCCGCTTGACCGGCTCCAGCTCGTCGATTATCTGCATGGCGCGCACCTTCGGCGCACCTGAGAGCGTCCCTGCCGGCAGCACCGAGCGCAGCGCGTCCATCGCGCTCACATCCTCGCGCAGGCGGCCGCTGACCGAGGAGACGATGTGCATGACGTGGGAGTAGGTCTCCACCGACATGAGCGTGTCGACCTGCACGCTGCCGGCCTCGCAGACCCGGCCGAGGTCGTTGCGCCCCAGGTCGACGAGCATCACGTGCTCGGCACGCTCCTTCGGGTCCTCCATCAGCTCCGCGGCGATCCGCTCGTCGTCGGCGGCGTCGACGCCACGGGGACGGGTGCCGGCGATCGGGCGGGTGCTGACGTGCCTGCCGTTCACCGTCAGAAGCGGCTCCGGGCTGGCGCCCGCGACCTGGAAGTCGCAGAAGTCCAGGAAGTACATGTACGGGCTCGGGTTGACCGCGCGCAGGCCGCGATATATCGAGAAGGCGTCGACCGGCACTGGGGCCGAGAACCGCTGGGAGGGCACGACCTGGAAGGCGTCGCCGGCGTAGATGTACTCGACGATGCGAGAGACCATCTCTTCGAAGCGCTCGCGGGGCATGTTCGACTCGAAGCGCGGCATCCGCCGCTCGCCCGCGGCACCGGCCGGGCCTGAGGCGCCCGCCGGCGGCATCGGGGCGGCGAGGGCCGCGCGGATCTCCGCGATCGTCTCGGCGGCGGCCCGCCAGGCGACAGCCGGGTCCGGCTCGGCGGCCAGATCTGCGTTGGCGAGAATGCTCACCGTGTGCTTGAGATGATCGAAGATGACAAGTGCGTCTGTGAGCATCAACGCCATGTCGGGCAGCCCGAGGGGGTCGGGCCCCGGGGGCGCCAGCGGCTCGACGGTGCGCACCAGGTCATATCCGAAGAAGCCGACCGCCCCGCCGGTGAACGGCGGCGCCGGCACGCCCGCCGGCAGCGGCGCCTGCGAGTAGGCGCCGAGAGCCTCGGCGGCGACCGCGTAGGGGTCGCCGCCGTCGGCCAGCGACCAGCGCAGCACCCGCTTGGGGCGCACCCCGATGAACGAGTAGCGCCCGACCCGCGTGCCCTGCTCGGCGGACTCCAGCAGGAACGCCGGCTGGCCGGGCGCGA
>DAHVAB010000403.1 GCA_027314825.1 Solirubrobacterales bacterium | reverse complement strand
ACGGCGGCGATCATGGGCGCGGTGCCGGCCCGGCGGCGCGGGATCGCGGCCGGCGCCGCGACCCTGTTGCAGCAGACCGGCGCGGTCATCTCGATCGCGCTGGTGATGGCGCTGATCACCGCCCAGATCCCGAAGGCGACGCTCTTCGCGATCTTCTCCGGGCTGACCAAAGGCCTCTCCTCCGCGAAGCTCGCTCCGTTCATCTCCAACATGCACGACGCGCTGTGGGCGCTCACCGCGATCGCCGCGGTCGGCGTGGTCGTCTGCCTGCTGCGCCCGCGCGGCGCCGCGCACCTCGCGGCCGGGCCGGCCGCCGAGGAGGATGGCGCGATCGTGACCGCCGGCGAGCTGGCGGCCGAGGGGGCCCGGGCGCTCATGGGAGCCGGCGAGCTGGCCGCCGCCGCGCGCGAGCCGGTCCCGGCCGAGGAGGGGGTGAGCCTGTGAGCGAGAGCACGCTGCGCATCGGCGATGTCGCCAAGCGGGTCGGCACCACTCCGCGCACGATCCGCTACTACGAGGAGATCGGCCTGCTGGCGGAGGCTCCGGACCGCGCCTCCGGCAGCCATCGCCTCTACTCGGAGGCTGAGGTGGAGCGGCTGCAGGAGGTGATCCGCCTGAAGAGCCTGCTGGGCGTCTCCCTGGAGGAACTGAAGACCCTCCTTGCCGCCGAGGAGGCGCGCGGCCTGCTGAGAGCTCAGCTGCGCCAGGAGGATGTCGACCCGCAGCGGCGCGCCGGCCTGCTCGAAGAGGCGCTCGGGCACATCGAGCGCCAGCTTGAGCTCGTGCACGGCAGGCAGGCCGAGCTTGCCAAGCTCGAGAAGGACCTCTCGGAGAGCAGGCAGCGTGTCAAGCGCAAGCTGCGCGAGCTCTCGGAGGAGGCGCAGGCCGTCCATTCCGGCTGAGCCGGGTGCGGCGGGCACTGTCTCCTAGGATGCGGTGAAGGCTCATATGACCATGCGGCCGCCGCGGCCGCGGAAGGGATAGGCCGGTGGATCGCAAGTGGTGGACCCTGATCGCCGTATGCGTGGCGATCTTCATGCTCTTGCTGGACATCACGGTCGTCAATGTCGCGCTGCCGTCGATCCAGCGCGACCTGCACGCCTCATTCTCGGACCTGCAGTGGGTGGTCAACGCCTACGCCCTGACGATCGCCGCCTTCCTGCTCACAGGCGGCGCGCTCTCGGATCTGGTCGGCCGCCGCCTCATCTTCGTGACGGGGCTCGTCGTGTTCACCGCCTCCTCCGCGGTGAGCGGCCTGTCCACCACGCCGCTGATGCTGAACCTGGCCCGCGGCGCGCAGGGGGTCGGCGGAGCGATGATGTTCGCCACCTCGCTCGCGCTGATCGCACAGGCCTTCCATGGCCGTGATAGAGGGGTCGCCTTCGGCGCGTTCGGCGCGGTCACGGGCGCCGCGGTCGCGGTGGGGCCGGTGATCGGTGGGATCATCACCTCCGGGATCGGCTGGAAATGGATCTTCTTCCTCAACGTCCCGATCGGCGTGGCGGCCGTGGCTGTGAGCCTGCTGCGGGTCACCGAGTCTCGCGACCCGGGCGCCAGAAGGGTCGACTGGCTGGGGCTGATCACGTTCTCCGGCGC
>DAHVAB010000402.1 GCA_027314825.1 Solirubrobacterales bacterium | reverse complement strand
CCGGATGCTCGACCAGCGCCGCGCCGGTGCTCCCGTCGCCGGTCAGGACGTTCAGCACCCCCGGCGGGAAGCCGACCTGGAGGGCCAGCTCGCCGAGCCTGAGCGCCGAGAGCGGAGTCTGCTCGGCCGGCTTGAGCACGATCGTGCAACCGGCGGCGAGCGCCGGAGCGATCTTCCATGCCGCCATCAACAGCGGAAAGTTCCAGGGGATGATCTGCGCGCAGACCCCCACGGGCTCCTGGCGCGTATAGCAGTGCACGTTCGGCGCGGCCACCGGCAGCACCGCACCCTCGATCTTCGTGGGCCACCCCGAGAAGTAGCGCAGGTGGGCGGCAGTGCCGGCCACGTCGACGATCCTCGCCAGCTTCACCGGCTTGCCGTTGTCGAGCGACTCGATCTCGGCCAGCTCCTGTTCATGCGCCTGCACCGCGTCGGCGAGCGCACCGATCAGGCGACCGCGCTCCGCCGCGCTCATCGACGCCCACGGGCCGCTCTCGAACGCCTCCCGGGCGACCGCGACCGCTCGGGCAACGTCGTGCGGCCCGGCATGGGCGACCCTCGCGATCTCCGCGCCGCTGGCGGGATCGACGGTGGACAGCGTGGCGCCGTCCGCGGCCTCCAGCCGCTCCGCTCCGATCAGCAGCCCGTGCTCTGAGGCGATGAAGGTGCGCGCCGGCTCACCCAGCGCGTCGGACAGGACAGGTGTTGACATTCAAGGCTCCTAGTGATCGATGCCGCTCGCAGTTTGGACGCCCGCTCCTCCACGCTGTCAGGTCACGCCTCACGGCGTCAAGATGATGTTCGACGCCTCGCGGCTGTCATACAGAGCGTACGCCTCCGCGGCCCGATCGAGGCTCATGTCATGAGTGATGAGCAGCGACGAATCGAGCATGCCCGCCGGCGGCATCACCCGCACCCCGTCCGGAGACTGAGATGTGACCGCGCGCATGCCCTGACCCTACCGGCTGCGCGGGCGCCTCGGATTGCTGCGGCGGCGTGACCTCGACCCTCGAAGGGAGGATCGCGGCTACGCGGCGGCGGCGAAGGCGTGCACCGGAGCGGTGGGCCGGCCGAGGCCGAACCCCTGGCCGTAGTCGACGCCGTATGCTCGCAGCAGCGCCACCGTCTCGGGCCCACTCACATACTCGGCGATCGTCAGCTTGCCGAGCCCCCCGGCCACCCGCACGAGCGCCTGCACGACCAGCTGGTCCTTGTAGGAGCTCGGCAGCGCGCGGATGAAGTCACCGTCGATCTTCAGGAAGTCGAAGGGCAGACGCTTCAGATACCGGAAGGAGCCGTATCCGGAGCCGAAGTCGTCGAGCGCGACCGCGCAGCCCAGCGCTCGCAGGCCGGTGCAGAAGGCGTGGGCGCGACCCATGTCGCCGATCGCGGCCGTCTCGGTGATCTCCACTATCAGCCGTGCGGGATCGACCTCATGGACGGCGAGCAGACGCTGCACGTGGGCGAGCATGTCCGGATCGGCGACACTCATCGCCGAGAGGTTCACGGCCACCGGCATCTGCCGCCCGCTGAGCGGCTGGCCCATGAGCGCGATCGCCTGAGCGAGCACGAGCCGGTCGATCTGGCGCACGAGGCCGAA
>DAHVAB010000401.1 GCA_027314825.1 Solirubrobacterales bacterium | reverse complement strand
TCTGCGCCGAGCCGCCGGTGAGAGCGCCGACGCGGATCGTGCCGGGGCCTGCGCTCGCGAAGAGTTCGTCGGTCCAGTAGAGCCTGCCCGCCGCGGCGTCGATCGCGAGGCCGACGGGTCGCGCGCCCGCAGGCTCCGTGTAGAGAGTCTGCGCAGCCTGCGCGGTGGCGCCGGTGAGAGCGCCGACGCGGATCGTCGCGCTGCCGGCGTCGGCCCAGTAGAGCTTCCCGGTGGCGGCGTCGATCGCGATGCCCTCCGGCTTGGCCCCGGGTTCCGAGTAGAGGACCTGCGGCGCGCCGCCTGCGAGGGCGACCGCGTCGATCGAGCCCGTCCCGGCGTCGGTGAAGTAGATCTTGCCGTCGACTGGGTCGATCGCGATCGCGCCCGGTTCGCTGGCGTGTGCAAGCAGGGTCGAGGCCGCGCCGCCGCTGAGGCTGCCGGTCCGCAGCGTCCCCGCGGCGCTGTCGCTCCAGTACGCGCTGTCCGCGAGGCTCGCCGCGGGCAGCCAGAGCAGCGCGATGCCGCATGCGGCGAGCATCGGCGCGAGCACGCGCAGGCCTCGCACGCGAGGGGGGGAGGTGGTGGCGGCGGAGCCGCCGGGGCCGCGTCTGGGCGTGATCATGGTCTGCTTGAAGATCGTGGGGAGGTGGGTCATCTCAGGCTCAGAACACGGCGAGCGTCGCGCAGTCGCGGAGTCCGGGCGTGGCGCAGTCGCGGAGCCTGGGCGTGGCGCAGTCGCGGAGCCCGGGCGTGGCGCAGTCGCGGAGCCTGGGCGTGGCGCAGTCGCGGAGCCTGGGCGTGGCGCAGTCGCGGAGCCTGGGCGTGGCGCAGTCGCGGAGCCTGGGCGTGGCGCAGTTGCGGCGCCTGGGCGTGGCGCAGTCGCGGAGCCTGGCGCGTGCGGCGCGGCGGCGGCGGCTCAGCACGTGGAGGATGGTTCCGATACGCCGGGCCCTTCGGCCGGGCTCTCGACGATGCCTTCTTCGGCTGAGCGCAGGATCGCCCCCAGGTGGACGACGTACCAGCCGCCTCGCCAGGAGATGAATCGAGGCGATCCCGAAGGAGTGGAGCACGCCGTTCTCCCGGTAGAGCAGGCGGGAGTTGGGCGTCTCGAAGTAGCCGATGCTGTTGTAGCAGACGCCGGGAGGCACCCAGTGGGCGTAGCCGGGCGGGACATTGACGCCGACGAGCACCGCGCCGCTCGCGCCGCGGCCGAGCAGCCGGTGGGCGGCTTGGATGTCCAGGGCGTAGTCGTAGAGCAGCCGGTCCTTGAAGTCGCCGGCCGGGTCTTCGATTTCCTTGAGCTGCAGGTAGGCGCCCTCCGGGAAGAAGGCCCTGCGCGCCAGGCGCGGGTTGCCGGTCACGATCGCTTGCCAGAGTGCGGACATCGCCCGGCGAAAGGCGACGGTGTGCGAGGACGGGAGCGCTGAGGTCTGCGGCAGCGAGCCGGGGGAGCGGTGATGGCGGCGGCGGCGCCGCGCGCGCGACCGGCTCGGTGAGTGCCCGGCGCCGTTCGATCCTCGCGCGCCCGCCTGCGAGCCGTGCTTCGCCGGGAGGCCCCCGCGGCTTGCGATGGCTCGCGATCCGCCGCCGCGGCCACCGGTG
>DAHVAB010000400.1 GCA_027314825.1 Solirubrobacterales bacterium | reverse complement strand
GAGCAGGCTGGCCACAATGCTGCGCGGCATGAGCAGGCCGGCCACAATGCTGCCCGGCATGAGCGGGCTGGCCACAAAGCTGCAGCTCTCACCTGCCCGGCGCCGATGCCGGCCGGGCCTCCGACTAGGCTGGCGGCCATGTCACGCGTCTTCGTGATCACAGGGCCCTCCGGCGTGGGGAAGGGCACTCTCATCGCTCTGCTGCGCGAGCGCGTGCCGCAGCTGGAGCTATCGGTGTCGGCCACCACGCGCGCACCCCGGCCGGGCGAGCGGGACGGGGTCGATTATCACTTCCTCGGCGAGGAGGAGTTCGACGCGCGGGTGGCGGCACGGGATTTCGTCGAGCACGCCTCCTACGCGGGCCGCCGCTACGGCACGCTGCGCTCAGAGCTCGCGCGGCGCACCGCCGCCGGCAGGCCGGTGGTCCTGGAGATCGAGGTCCAGGGCGCGCGCCAGGTCCGCACGTCGCTGCCGGACGCCGTGCAGGTGTTCATCGCGCCGCCGTCTACCGGAGCGCTGCGCGAGCGTCTCCTGGGACGAGGGACCGACGGTGAGCAGGAGGTCCGCCGGCGCTTGGCGGTGGCTGAGCAGGAGCTCCAGGCGCAGCCGGAGTTCGCCCACGTGATCGTCAACGATCGCCTCCAGGATGCAGCCGAGCAGCTGGTGGCACTCGTGCGCGGAGCGCTCGCGAACGCCGCCGGTCAGAGCGCTGCACTAGACTGAGTCAACCCAACCGAAAGGCGATCCACAGATGATCTCACCCCGTGTCGATCGGCTGCTGGAGAATGTCGACTCCAACTATGCGAGCGTGATCGTGGCAGCCAAGCGGGCCCGTCAGATCAACAGCTACTACCACAACCTCGGCGAGGGCACCTTCGACGAGTTCCCGCCGCCGACGATCGAAACGCAGTCGAAAAACTACTTGACGATCGCCCTCGAAGAGGTGGCTGCGGGCAAGATCAAGTACCGATACCGCTGAGGGGCCGGGGAGCGGCCCGCCCTCCGCGTCGATCGCGAGCGTCCCGACCATGGCACGCATCCTGCTGGGCGTCAGCGGCGGCATCGCCGCCTACAAGGCGCTGGAGCTGATCCGGCTGGCGACCGCGGCCGGCCACTCGGTGCGGGTGCTGCAGACCGAGGCCAGCACGCGGTTCGTCGGCGCCGCCTCCTTCGAAGCGCTGAGCGGCGCGCCCGTGCTCACCACCGACGCCGATCGGGATCCGCTGCGCGGCGCGTTTCCCGGCCAGCCGCCGGCGACTCATGAGCCGATCGGACACCTGGAGCTGGCCGCCAACGCCGACCTGCTGCTGATCGCGCCCGCATCGGCCAACACGATCGCCAAGCTCGCGGCCGGGATCGCCGAGAGCCTGCTCTGCAGCTGCGCGCTGGCTGCGCGCTGCCCGCTTCTGATCGCGCCGGCGATGAACGACCGGATGTATGAGCACGCGGCCACGCAGGCCAACCTCGCGACGCTGCGCTCCCGCGGGGCGATCGTCCTGGAGCCGGGGACCGGCAGGCTTGCCTCGGCCGGCGAGCACGGGGTGGGGAGGATGCAGGAGCCGGCCGAGCTGCTCGCGGCCTGCGAGCAGCAGCTGCGTGACGGGC
>DAHVAB010000003.1:388-24426 GCA_027314825.1 Solirubrobacterales bacterium | reverse complement strand
GGGGGGGGGGCGGGGGCCGGCGCGGGAACGCTCGCCAGCGGAGCGGCGCAGACCGCCCGCTCGATCGCGAGCCTCTGGAGCGCGAAGGCGGCCGTCGCCGGGGTGATCGCGATCGGCGCGGGCGCGGGCGTGAGCGCCGTCGTGCTCAGCTCCGGGGCGGCCCATCACCACGGTGCGACCGGCCGGGGTGGCGTGGCGACGGCGGGCCGCCTGGCCTCAAAGGCATCTGCGCCGCTGGCGTCCTCGCCGGCTCCCGGCGGCAATCGGGGCCGGGCGCATGCGCGTCGCGGCGGCGCTCGCCGGCACGGCAGGGTGACCGGGCACACTGCCGGCGCGTCCCCGTCCGGCCTGCTCGCAAAGCGGGAATTCGGGATCGAACGCAGCGGGCGCGGCGCCGCCGGCGCTCAACCGGCTCTCAACCCGGGCGCTCAACCGGCTCTCAACCCGGGCGCTCACGCGGCCGGCGCCGGCGCCGGCGCCGAAATCGGGAGCGAATAGCGCCCGCGCCGGCCGCGGGCGTCGCTCACTCGCTCGGGAAGACCCTGCCGATCCTGCTCAGCGCGAGCGGATTCCCGCGCGGGCGCAGACGGCCGGTGGCGATCGCGCGCAGCGGGCTCAGACGGTTGCCGATGATGTCGACGAAGTCCTGATAGCCGACCCGCATCCGCACGTCCGCGCCGGCGACGGCACCCTCGGCCACGGTGCTGGAGCCGTTTCGCACCGTCAGGTGCCAGGTCGGGATGTCGGGATCGGTGAACTCCCACTGGAAGGTGGTCGGCCTGCGCAGCCCATGATCGGGGTTGACCTGGCGGAGGATCGTGTCGAAGAGCAGCTCGATCGTCTCCGGGTCGCGCCTGGTCGGCGCTTCGCGGACGCCGATGATCCCCGCCTGGGCGAGCTCGCGGCCGCGCTTCGACATCTCCTCCATGCTCAGCCCCTCCGGCATCAGCGCCGGCCCAGGCAGATGCTCCATCGGCAGGCCGGCGGAGCGCAGCTTCGTGCGCAGCGAGAGCGTCGCCTCCGCGCCGATCGTGTCGAAGTCGTAGCCGAAGCAGGTGAGGTAGCGCTCATCCCAGCCGGGGGGCATCAGCACCTGGCTGAGGAACGGCATCACCTCGCGCAGCAGCCCGGCGACGGCGGCCGGCACGCGCTCGTCTTCGCGGGCCAGGTCGCTGAGCAGCTTCACGCCGAAGCCGATGTGGCGCTGCTCGTCGGCGGCGACGTTGGCCATCCCCTCCTGGAAGGCGGGCAGATGGCCGCGCTCTTCCAGGTAGCTGACGATCATGTGCTGGCCGGGCTGGGCCATCGTCGCCTCGATCACGACGTGATAGAGCGTCACCGCCGCGGCGAGCTTCGGCCGGGAGCGGTCCTTGCGCAGCTCGACGGCCATCCTGTCCAGCCGCTCGAAGATCTTCACGAATCCCGGCGAGAGCCGCGGCCTGACCGCGGCCAGTCCGGAGGCCGGCGAGCCGTCGCCGATGCCGCACACCTCGGCCATGAAGCGCTTGAAGAGGACCGCGTGGCGCGCCTCGTCGACCTGCTGGGTGGCCAGGAAGTACTTCTGCTCCTCCAGGGGGGCGGCATCTATATAGGGGGAGAGGTTGTCGGCCACCGCGTCCTCGCCCCAGAAGAAGAGGCCGTAGTTCCAGAGCGCCGCCTGGCGCTCGAAGTCGGTGAACTGCTCGCGCCACTGGCGGGCGTCCTCGGTGAAGTCGAGGTCCATCGCGCTCCAGTTGCCGTGCTCCCAGCGGCGGTAGAGGTCCTCGTAGGAGATCGCGTCGGTCGGCAGCGTGCCGGGCCTGCCTGCGTCCGCCCGCCGCTCGGCGGCCATCCGGTCCGCTTGCTCGCCGCCCCCCGGCGTCGCTGCGGCCTGGGCCGCCGTCCGCTCCGCTTGCTCGCCGCCCCCCGGCGTCGCTGCGGATGTGCTGGTGCTGGCCATATCTGCTCCTCTCTCACGCCGGCGGCGATCTGGATAGCACATATTATCGCAATAGCGAAACCTCCCTCAACTACAATGGGCGCATGCCGACCACCCGCCTGACCCGCGAGCAGAGCAAGGCGCTGACCCGGCAACGGCTCCTGAGCGCCGCCCGCACCGTCTTCGCGCGGCGCGGCTTCCACGGCGCCTCCGTGGAGGAGATAGCGGCCGAGGCCGGCTTCTCGACCGGCGCGCTGTACTCCAACTTCGAGGGCAAGGAGGATCTCTTCCTCGCCCTGATGGACCACGAGATCGACGCCTACGCCAACGAGATCTCCTCGGCCGTCGACGGCCTCGGCTCGGTCGCCGAGCGCGCGCGGGACGGCGCCGCCCACTGGATGGAGATAGTCGAGCGCGAGCCGGAGATGCTGATGCTCTTCGTCGAGTTCTGGGCCTACGCCGCCCGCGACCCGGGCGCCCGGGAGCGGGTCGCCGCCAGCTTCGCCAGGGCGCGCGAGGTGCTCACCCGCCTGATCTCAGACGGCGCCCGCGAGCTGCAGATGCAGCTGGAGATGCCGGCCGAGCACCTCGCCGTCGCGATCGACGCCCTCGCCGACGGCATCGCCCGCCAGAAGCTCGCCGACCCGACCTCCGTCCCCGACGACCTTATGGGCCGGGTGGTCTCGCTGCTCCTGGCCGGCGCCGCTAGGCCGGCAGGCACAGAGCCGCATAGTGAACGGTGAACAGGCGCCTGGCGAGGGCCGGCGCGATCCGGTGTGCTCCCGCCCGTAGTGTCCACTTGGCGCTCGCCGCGGCGTGCGCCGTGCCCTTATCCGCGAAGAAGCGATGCACGGCGAGCGGCAGCGGATCGCTCAGCTCACACGCGATCCTCAGTCCGGCGTCGGCGACGATCCGCCGCGCGTCGGCGCGACTGAGGCTGTGCAGGTGGCCGACCTCGCGGGCGCCCTGCCTGCGCGAGCGGCGGCGTGCCGAGAGGTTGGCCTCCAGCGGCACCTCCACCAGCACCGCGGCGCACGCCCGCGCCACCTCCGCGAGCAGCATGGCCGGCTCCGGCACGTGCTCGAGCACGTGGGAGAGGATGCCCAGATCGCAGCCGTCCAGGTCGTCCGGCAGGCTCGCGCCGTCGTAGAGGCGCACCGCGTCGATCTCCGGCCTTCCGCGGGCGATCTCGACCGCGGCCTGCGCTATCTCCAGACCCTGCAGGCGCCCGCCGAAGCCGCGCCTGTGCAGCTCGGCGAGCAGCGCCCCATCGCCGCAGCCGACCTCCAGCGTGCCGGCCGGCTCGACGCCCGCACGCCGGCAGAGCTCGATCACATGCTCGGCCTTCCCCACGGCGCTCAGCTGCCGCCAGCGGGCATAGAGCATGCCATCACGCGACCCGCGCGCGCCGGAGGCGCGCTCATAGAAGACCTTCAGCTCACCCTGTTGGGACATCGCGCCATTATCCTCGCCACCTGATGCCCGCACCTCCCAGCCACGCCCGCGGGCCGCGGGCCGGTGTCGATCGTGCGCCGCGCGCCGCGCGGGGTCCCCTGCCGGCGCTGCGCGACGCGCTGATCGCCGATCCTGTCGTGCCGGTGCTGCTGCTCGCGCTCGCCGTGCTCATCGCCTGGGCGAGCGACCAGGCCGGCTATCCGCAGACCCATTGGGCGCCCGGCGGGCTGATCCTGCTCGCGCTGCTGGCGATCGCGGTCGGCGCCACCGGCATCTCGCGGGCGCGCACGCCCCGCTCGGTGAAGGTCGCGATCGGCGCGCTGGCCGCCTTCACGGCGCTCAGCTTCCTCTCGATCCTGTGGGCGAAAGTCCCCGGCGACGCCTGGGAAGGCGCCGACCGCACGCTTCTCTACCTGATCGTCTTCACGCTCTTCGCGAGATGGCGGCGCGCCGGCGTGAGCGCTGCGCTGCTGCTCGGCGCGTGGGTGCTCGCGATGGCCGGCCTGGGCATCTACACGGTCCTCCATGTCGAGGCGGCCTCCTCACACCCGGCGGAGATCCAGAGCCTGATGTCCGGAGGGCGGCTCGTCTTCCCCGCCGGCTACACGAATGCGAACGCGGCCCTCTGGATGATGGCCGCCTTCCCCGCCCTGATCCTCGCCACCGCTCGGCAGCTCCCCTCCGCTGTGCGGGGCCTGATGGCCGGCGCCGCCGTGCTGCTCTGCGGCGTCGCGCTCTACAGCCAGAGCCGCGGCTCCGTCTACTCGATCCCGATCGTGCTCGTGCTGATCTTCCTCTTCCTGCCGGGCCGTGTGCGCACCCTCGCCATGCTGATCCCGGTCGGCGCCGGCGTCGCCGCGCTCGCGCCGGCGGTCCTCCACCTCGACAAGCAGGTCGAAGCGGGCGCGGGCGTTCCCGCGGCGGCGCACTCTGCAACTCTCGCGGTGCTGCTCGCGGCCGCCGTAATCGCGGTGATCGTGGGGCTGGCGGCGGCCGTGGAGGCGCGGCGCCCCCTCTCCCAGGCGGCGGGCGCACGGCTGCACCGTGGCGTGGCCGCGCTCGGGATCATCGCCGCCGTCGCGCTGATCGCGGGCGTCCTCGTCGCGGTCGGCAACCCGATCGCGCGGGCCGAAAAGGAGTGGAGGACGTTCACGAGCATCAAGGGCTACGCCGCCAACAGCAAATCCGAAAGCCGGCTGGTGGGCGGCCTTGGCAGCAACCGCTATGACTTCTATCGCGTGGCGTGGGAGCAGTTCGAAGCTCACCCTCTGCTCGGGATCGGCGTCGAGAACTTCGCGGTCCCCTACCTGCGGCTCGGCCGCAGCAACGAGACGCCGCACTATCCCCACAGCATCGAGATGGCGGTCCTCTCCCAGACGGGCGCGATCGGGATGATCGTCGCCCTGATCGGCCTGATCGCCGCGCTGATCGCCTCCCGTGGAGCGCTGCGCTCCTCCGACCGGCTGGGGCGCGTCGTCGCCGCCGCGGCGCTCGCCGGCTTCGCCTACTTCATGGTGCACGGCTCCTTCGACTGGTTCTTCGAATACGCGGGCCTCGGCGCGGCGGCCTTCGCGATGCTCGGACTCTCCTGCTCGCTCTGTCCGGCGCCGGCGTCCGAGCCTGCGGTCCCGCATCGCTCCCGGCGCCGGCTGGCACTGCGGATCGGCCTGACGGCGGCCGGCGTCGCCGCGGCCCTCGCGGCGGCCTACTCGCTCGCGGTGCCCTGGCTCTCGCGGATGGACGTGCAGAGCGCGGGCAGGATCTGGACGGTGGCGCCCCAGAGCGCCTACGCGCGCCTGCGCCAGGCGGCGCAGCTGAACCCGCTGAGCGACGAAGCGAACCTGGTGGCCGGCAGCATCGCGCTGCGCTTCGGCGATCTGCCTCGCGCCGAGCAGCAGTTCGCGCTTGCTTTGGGGCGCTCGCCGGAAGACTCCTATGCGACCCTGGAGCAGGGCGCGATCGCCTCCGCCCGGGGGGAGCGCGCCGTGGCGCGGCGGCTGCTCACGCGGGCCGTCCAGCTCGCCCCCCGCGATCCCGTGGTGCGCGAAGCGCTCGCCATCGTCGAGCGCGGACAGCGCGTCGAGATCGCCGAACTGAACCGCTCAATCCTCCGCGAAGCTAAAGAATTCTCATAGCCAGCTTGAGGGTTGCGTGAGATCCGAGGCTCGATCGCGGGTTTCACGACTCGACACGTCCGTGGCGCTTCGCTAGCGTGTTCCCAGATCGGCGGATTGAGTCCGCGCCCCGGGCGCAGGAAGCCGCTGCCAGGGTGCGGCCAGGTCGCGTGGGCGACCTGGGGGACCGTCGGATGACGGCGCCCTGCAGGATGCCGGGCAAGAGAACCCAATCGAATCCAGCACCATTGCCAATGAGACCAGCCCGAATGACGATCGGCGCGCTCGCGCTCGGCGCGGCCCTGCTGCCGGCGCCGGCGAGTGCGCTCGCCTCGCCGCTGCTGAGCGGGTATGGCGGCCCCGGTGCGGGCGAGCAGCAGATCATCGGGGCGGGCCTGGTCGGTGGCGGCCGGGAAGGCGGCCACGGGGGCGGTGGAGCCGGCGCGGGCGCGTCGACGCGAGCGACCGGGAGCGGCGGGGGCGGCGCGGGGAGCGGACCCTCTGGAGGATCCGGCGCGGGCACGTCCGGCGGCTCCGAACAGGGCGGCGGTGGCGGCGGTGGCGGATCATCCGCCGGCTCCTCGAGCGGCTCGGGGGCCTCGGGCGGCGGCGGGTCTCATCCGGGCGCCGGCGGCAGCGGCGGCAGGGCGGGCACCGGCGGCGGCGGGTCGGGCCCCGGCGGCCGCGGCGGGACGGGCACCGGCGCTGCACGCGCCCTAGCGCCGCAGGCCTCGGCCGCCACCCGGGCGGCGGCGAGCGAGTCGGTGACTCTCGGCCTGTCCTCCGGCCAGCTGCTGATGGCTGGGCTGATCGCCGTGGCGCTCCTGCTCACCGCCGTGTTGACGGCCTGGCTCGGCGTTCTGCAGCGCAGGCGTGAGGCTGCCGATACTGAGCGTATGAGGAGCGCGAGTCGATGAGAGCCCGTCCGAGCGTCGCTCGCCAGAGCAACAACCCGGTCCTCCCGCTGCTGCGCGACTCGCAGGCCGTGCGGGAGCGGGCCGTCGGGGGCGGCCGCCGGACATCGGCGCGGGGGCTGCCCGGCGGCACGCCGCAGAGGCTGCTGGAGGGCCGCGGCTTCGCGCTGCTGCGCGCGGGCACCGACCTGCTGCTGCTCTACGTTGCGGTGATCGCCGCGCTGGGCGGCCCAGCCCATGTCCTGAAAGCTCCCGCGGAAACGGTGCCGCTGCTCGCGCTGCCGCCGCTGGCGATGGTGGCTCTCTACGCCCGCGGCCTCTATCGCGTGCGGATGCGGACGCTGATCCTCGACGGGCTGGTGCCGGTGCTGAGCGCCGTCTCTGTGGCGGCGATGGCGGCGGAGACGGTCGGCATCCTCGTAACAGGTCACTCCTCCTCACCCTCCGATCTGGTCCGCACCTGGCTCTACGCGCTGATCGCCGTCGGCCTCGGCCGTGCCGTCCTGGCGTTCGCCCAGCGACGTGCGCGGATCGTGGGGGCGATCGGCAAGCCCGTGCTGATCGTCGGTGCGGGGATCGTCGGCGCCCAGGTCGCAAGGAGGCTGGAGGGCCATCCCGAGTATGGCCTGCTACCGGTCGGATTCCTCGACGACGAGCCGCGGACGGTGGCGGAGGTGGGAGGCCGGGACGTGCCGGTGCTCGGCACGCTCGAGGAGGTCGACCGCATCGTGCGCCGGACCGGCGTTCGCAACCTGATCGTCGCCTTCTCCTCGGTCGCCGACGCCCGCCTCTCGCGCCTGATCCAGCGCTCGCAGGAGCTCGGCATGGAGGTCTCGGTCGTGCCGCGGATGTTCGACACGATCAACAACCGGATCGCCTACGACCCGGTCGGCGGGCTGCCGCTGCTCTCCTTCAGCGCGGTCAACCCGAAGGGGGTGCAGTTCGCGATCAAGCATGCGTTCGATCGAGCGTTCGCGGCACTGCTGACGGTCCTGCTGCTGCCGCTGCTGGCGGCGATAGCGCTCGCGGTCAGGCTGAGCTCGGGCGGGTCGATCCTCTACCGCCAGCGCCGGGTCGGCCGTGACGGCAAGGCGTTCGATCTCTACAAGTTCCGCTCCATGCATCCACCCGACTCCGATGAGGCCGGTCGCGACGACGGCGAAGTGGAGACGCTGCTGGGCGGCGATGTCGCTCCAGGTGGCGTGGAGGGGCCGGATCGCCGCACTGCTGTCGGCAGGATCCTGCGCATGACCTCACTGGACGAGCTGCCGCAGCTGATCAACGTCCTGCGCGGGGAGATGAGCATCGTCGGCCCGCGCCCCGAGCGCCCCGAGTTCGTCGACGTCTTCAAGCACGACATCGACCGCTACGGCGACCGCCACCGTGTCCGCTCGGGCATCACCGGCTGGGCGCAGGTGCACGGCCTGCGCGGGCAGACATCGCTCGCCGAGCGGGTCGAGCTCGACAACTACTACATCGCGCACTGGTCGCTCGCCCTCGACCTGAAGATCCTGATCCTCACGGTGCTGGCGCTCTTCCGCAACGCGGAGTAAGGGGCGAGCCGGCGGTGCTCGAAGCCGTTCGCCTCCGCCGGGGTGGGCGATACATGGCTGCGCCGAGGCGCCGTCCCGTGGCCGGCGGCCGTCAGATGCTCCGCTGCGCGCGGTGCCTGCGAGCCGAGCTCGACGCTGTCAGTCCGTGACGGCCCAGAGGAAGAGCGCAGCGGGCAGGAGGTTCGCGGAGCGGCCGAACTCCAGCTCGTCACGTGTGACCACGAGCGATGGGCGTCCCGGCAGCGCTCGCATCGGGGCGGTCGCCTTCTGTCGCGACACCCTGGCCCAGTCGGCGACCTCGACGGCCTCGATCGCCTCGCGGGGGCCGCAGACGAAGTCGATCTCGCCGCCGCGACGGGTGCCCCAGACGTGCAGGCGCTCGGGCGCGATGAACCCTTCGGCGCTGCGCTCGCTCGGCTCGTAGCGGCGGTAGAGGGCGAGCGCGACCGCGTTCTCCACTTCCGCGTGCCGGTTGCGCGGCAAACCGGTGCGCGAGGCGAGGATCGTCTGCAGCAACGGGTCTCCGAAGTAGAGCTTCTTGTCCTTGGCGAGATCCGCCGTGCCCGAGTCCGCCTTCCAGAAGTAGAGGACGAGTGCGAAGTAGTTGATCGCCAGCATCTCCACATAGCCCTGCACGGTGCGAGGGTCGTTGGAGCCGGTGCGCCTGCCGCGCGCGCCCGCGCCGAGCGGCACGGCCATCTCGCGGGCCAGCGCCGACCAGCTCACCTTCGACCCGAGCGAGCGGGCGACGCGCTCCAGAAGCGCCTGTATGGCCGCGACGCTCGAGCCGCGGCGCTGCGCCTCGCGCACCAGCGAGTCCCAGAGGATGCGCTGCACATCCTCACCCGGCTCGGGCACGCCCGTCGCAGCGCAGGCGACGGAGGCGGGCAGGCCGCCGAAGAGCAGGTAGCGCTCCAGCGCGTCCTGCAGCGCCGGCATGTGCACGCGCGCGTCCTCCAGCATGGCACGGCCGTCCTCGCCGCACATCTCGGCGATCCGCAGGCGCGGGCTGGACGGGACGCTCTCATCCAGGGCGCGTGCGAATGCCGCGAAGCTCTGCGGCAACACGAGCATGTCGCGCCCGGCGCCGCGGCGGCCGGGTAGCCGTTCGGCGGTGCCGCGGGCCAGATCGGCCGCGGATGACCCCGTGCAGACGACGACGTCCCGGTCGATGCGACCGTCGTCCCAGAGCACCTTCACCGCGATCTGCCAGCCCTCCGCCGCGCTGACCTCGTCGAGCAGCAGCAGGCGCGGGTGGGCATCCCCCGATCCCGCGAGCCTCAGCGCACGGGCGACGGTGTCGACCAGCTCCGATGGAGGGCGCTCCTGCAGCCGGTCGAGCGGCAGGTAGACCATCTGCCGTGCCGGCATTCCGGCGTCGCGGGCGCGCTCAAGGAGCAGCTTCAAGTCGGTCGACTTGCCCACCTGGCGTGGACCGCGCAACACATGCACGGCGGCTCGCGTGAGATCGATCTCCTCCACATGTGGCGAGGGCAGGCGAAGCGTCTGTTCGCGAAGCCGCCGCAGGTGCGGATCGTCAAGCCTCCAGCCCTCCCCACTCCACCATGGGTTGTAGCGCAGGATGTCATCGTCGGAGAGCAATGACTGCAGGTTATCAGCGTTCCATTCCATAAAAGACCCCCTCTTTTATGGAAGCTGACGCAGATGATGTCACCTCATCCCGTCGATGGGGCGTCGCCGCCAGCCGATCCGCCCACCGGTTGAAGGCACTCGCCTCCGCCTCCGCCGTCGGCGAGCCTCAGATGCTGCGCTGCGCGTCGGCTTTGCGGCCGAGCCAGTACTGGTAGACGCGCACTCTCAGCCCGTGCGTGCCGAGCGCCCTGGGCAGCTTGATCGAATAGCGGTTGAAGCGGTTGAGCGTGAACAGCGCGTGATAGCGCAGGGAGCCATGCTCGAAGGCTTCGAGCTTCATGTAGTCGCCGACCGGGCCGGAGCCGCTGGCCACCACGCGGCCGTGCCCGGCCTTCAGGCTCAGCTTGACGGGGCTCGGCCGCCCGAACGGCGAGCGCAGGACCTTTGAGAGGGCATGAAACGACGGCTTGCGGGCGCCGCTGGCGCTCAGCACCCCGAATTCTTCTTTGAACCCGTCCTGCAGCGTGTACGGCAGGATCGCGGCGACGTAGCGGGTGCGGGCCAGCTGATGGAAGAGGTCTTCGAGGTTGCGCGCCTGCACCTGCTTGGTCACGCAGCCCTGTTCCTGCTCGATCTTGTAGCGCGGCCAGCAGCTCGACCAGCCGACCTCATCGAGCCAGAGCGGCTTGTGGTCGTGGTTCTTGACCTGGACGTGGTGGAAGTAGTGCAGCGCGCCGAGGGTGAGCGTGTAGAAGTGGACCGCGACCCCGTCGTAATACCCCTTGATCCCGTCCTTGTACAGGTCTTCCATGAAGACGCCGTTGGAGCCGACCAGCGAGCCGGCCAGCACCTTCACGTGCCGGTCCGCGTGCTTGATCGCCGGGTAGGCGGCGCGGAGCAGCTTCGCGTACTCCAGCGGCTTGTTCTTCCCGCGCAGGTAGTCCTGGTTTATCTGGTCGGGCTCGTTCCACACTTCGATCGCGGCGAGCTGGCGCCCGTAGCGCTTGGCCAGCCAGCCTACGAAGGCGCCGTAGTCGGATGCCTTGCGCGGCGGCCACGCGTTCGCGACCCCGCCGCTCCCGAGCTTGCACCCGCTCCGCAGCTTCGGCGGAGCCGAGGTCGCCCAGCAGGGCGTGCTCTCCGTGAGCGCGACGATCTTGACGTGGGCCGCGGCGGCGTCCTTGACCAGGCGGTCGGCCGCCTTGACGGCCGCGCTGTCGAGCTTGCCGCGCCTGTTCGGTTCGAAGGCCGACCACGGGAATTCCACGCGCACGAGCTTGGCGCGCAGCTGCCCGGCGGCCTTCACGTCGCGGTCGAGCGCGCTGAGGGATGTGTGCCCGTCGACCGTGCCGATATCGATCCCGCCGATCGGCGCCGCCTGTGCCGCGCCGGCCGCCACGGCGCCTGCGAGCAGGCACGCGAGCAGCGTCGCGGCGAGCGTCGCGGCGAGCGAGAATCTCCGTCTTGCCGTGGTCACGGCTCGTTACTATGCCACGCCCCGGCGTCGGACTGTAGGCTGAGAGCCCATGTCGCCCATGTGGTTCTGGATGCAGCTGGCGATCGTGGTCTTCGTATTGGTCGGGATCGTGGTCGCCATCACGAAGCTCGCGTGAGCGTGCGTCTCGGCGCCTGCTCGGCCGCCCCCCCCCCAGCCGAGGCGAGGTTGCTCGGCCGCCCCCACAACCGAGCCGAGGTTGCTCAGCCGCCCCCCAGCCGAGGCGAGGTTGCTCAGCCGTCCCACAACCGAGCCGAGGTTGCTCAGCCGCCCCACAGGGCCGAGATCGGCATCGCCATCAGGCGCTCCCCGAAGGGCAGGGTCTCGGTGCCGCCGTAGAGGACGACGCCGGCACTGAACGGCTCTCCCACGGCGTCCCGCATCCGGGCGAGCCATCGAAACCACTCGGGCCGCGGCGTCCGTCCCGTCTTCACCTCCAGGGCGACGAGCCGACCGTCGCGAGCCTCCAGCACGAAGTCGATCTCCGCGCCGTCACGGTTCTGCCAGTGGAAGATGCTCGCCTCCGTCTGCGACCAGGTCAGCTGGCGGCGCAGCTCACCGAAGACGAACGTCTCGACCAGCCGGCCCGTCGCCGGGTCGGCGGGGTCTTCGAGCGCCGCCGGCGTCCTGCCGACAAGCCACGCGGCGAGCCCGGAGTCGGCCAGGAACACCTTTGGGCGCCGCTTCACCCGCGCGGTGAGGTTGCGTGACCAGGCGGGCAGCCGCGATACGAGGTGGATCGTCTCCAGCCACGATCTGTGGTCGTAGACGGCCTGGCGCTCCAGCGTGGAGTCGCGGATCAGGCCCTCCATCACGAGCTCCCCGCCCGATCTCGCGGCGATGAGACGCAGAAGCTCTCGGAGCTCCGCCACCTTCCTGATGCCGGACATCTCGACGATGTCGCGCTCGATCGTGGCGCGCACGTAGTCGCGAAACCAGCCTGAGCGCTGCCTGACCGGCAGACGGTGGACCTCCGGGTATCCGCCGGCGCAGATCCTCTGCAACAGGTCCTGCCTCTCGAGCGCGACCGGCCTGAGCCGGGCCAGGGATGCGGGGCCGGCGAATAACAGGTCTACGAAACGCTCGCTGACGCCGGCCAGCTCGCCCTGAGTGAAGGGCCACACCTCCACGAATCCCGCTCGGCCAGCCAGCGACTCCGAGATCGTTGGGACGGTGAGGAAGTTCGACGAACCCGTCAAGACGAACTGGCCGGGCGATCGGTCCTCGTCGACCGCGACCTTGATCGCCCGCACGAGCGGCTCGCCTGCCCGTTGAACCTCGTCGATCACCAGCGGCCTCTCTCCCATCGCCACGAAGCCGGCGGGATCGGCCAGCGCGGCCGCCAGCAGTCCCTGCTCGTCGAGGTTACGGATCACGCCGCCGGTGAGCGGCAACTGGCTGCGCACGAGCGTCGTCTTGCCGGCCTGGCGCGGGCCCGCCACGACGGTGACGCGTCGGCCTGCGACCGTCTCGCGGTAGCGATTCTCGATTGAGCGGCTGACCAGCATGCGTCTATCATACAGAACGCCGCGACCCTACCATACGGAATGCGCGTGCGCTGCCATACGGAATGCGCTTGGACTGCCGTACGAAACGCGTGACCCGCGCGGTCGACCCGCGCGGTCGACCCGGGCGGTCAACCCGGGCGGTCAACCCGGGCGGTCGACCCGGGCGGTCGACCCGGGCGGTGCGCAGCGCGCAAGAGCGACTCCGCCGCTCAGCTCCGTCGCAGCCGGGTGAGCAGCCCGCGGCGGCCATGACCGCCCACCGGCACGTCCGGACGCGCAGGGATCGGATCGCCTGAGAGGATCGCGCCCGGCACCAGCTCGGTCAGCCATTCGCGCAGCGCTCCCAGGCCGGCCCGCTCGATCTCGGCGGCCATCCCCGGCGGGCGCTGGCTCTCATCGTGCGCGTCGGAGGCGACGTTGTGCACGAGGCCCTCCTCCAGCAGACGCATCGCGAACCGTCTGACCGGCTCGCCGAAGCGGCCGACCAGCGAGCCGGCCGTGATCGACGTGAGCGCGCCCGAGCGCACGAGTCCGGCCAGCATCTCCGGCTCGCGCTGCAGGCCCGCGCAGCGCTCCGGGTGGGCGATCACGATCTGGTGTCCCTGGCGCATCAGCTCGTAGGCGATCGCGTCGAAGCCGGTCGCCATCGGCGTGAACGGGGGCTCCAGGAGCAGCCATGGGCCGTCGCCGAGCGTCAGCCGCGCGATCGCGTCCGGCTCGATCTCGGCCACACGGGTCGCCGCGACCTCCGCCCCCGCTCGCACCTCCAACTCCACGCCGGCGGCCTGGAGGCTGCCCTGCAGCCTCTCGATCAGCGCTGCGCGGTCGGTCGACTCGTTCTGGTAGCGCCAGCTCACATGCGGAGTCGCCACCATCGTGCGGGTGCCGGCCCGCTCGGCTGCGCGTGCCAGCGCGACGGCCGCCTCGACGGTCGGCGGGCCGTCGTCGATCCCGGGGAGCAGGTGGCAGTGCAGGTCGATCAACGCAGCTAGAACGTTATGGCGCGCGGTCGACGGCGGTCGCAGCTGTGTCGGTGCCGGATGGACGTTGCCCTGCGAGCAGGTGTGCTTACCTATCCCGATGCAGGCGCGAGAGGCGATGAGCACACCCCCCGTGGGGTCGACCCGCGAGGGGCGCCAGGAGCCTGGGCAGGAGCCCGCGCGGGAGGATCCGAACGGGCATGGCACGGCCGTGCTGCAGCCGGTGCAGGAGGGCGATCTGCTGCAGGCCCTCCAGACGCTGCGCGAGGAGGTCGAGGCGCTGCGCGGCCGTCAGGACGCCTACGAGCCGCAGCTTGCGGAGCTCGCCGGTGAGCTCGCCGGCGCACGCGAGTTCCGGGAGCGGGCCGAAGTCGAGCTCTCCTCCCTTCAGATGAGCTGCGCCGTGCTGGCCGCGGTGCTCGACGAGATGGCCCAGCTGCCCGCCGACATCCGCCTGGCCTTCGAGCCGGAGCTATCCGAGGTGCGGGGTGAGCTGCAGCGGCAGCTGACGGCCGGCGAGGAGACTGTGAGCAATGGTGCGACGCGGATCGTCGAGGTCGAGCCTGCGGCGAACGGTGCGGCGCCGACCGTGGAGGTCGAGCCTGCGGCGAACGGTGCGGCGCCGACCGTCGAGGTCGAGGACGCCGTGGCGCCCGAGCCGGTGCTCGCTCCGCCGCGGGAGCTCGTCTTTGCCCGTCTCGCGCCGCCGGCGCCCGAGCCCGCGCAGCGGAGCAGGTGGCTCGCCTCGGCGATAGAAGCGATCGCGACCAGGCGCTCAGCCGGGCTCGCAGCCGATCTGATCGCCGAGCTGCTCCCGCTTCACGCATCGCTCTGGGACGGCGAGCTGGCCTACGAGCTGGAGATCGCGCAGCGCGGCAAGCTCCGCGTGCGGATCGCCGCCGGGAGCGCGGCCGTCACCTCCGGCCAGGGCGTGGAGGGCGCCTCAGGCGCCTTTCGCCTGCGCGGCGAGGCGGCGGCTTTCGCGAGCCTCGCCGGCGGCGGGGCGAAGGGACGCCGGCCGGCCGGCGTGCGCGTGCGTGGAAGCAGGCGCGCGGCGAGAGGCCTGTTCGCGGCATGCGCGCGTCCGGTGGCGCTCACCGACCTCATCGACGCGGGCGTGATCGTCTGGCCGGGCCTGTTGCTCGCCGCGCTCGCGGAGGCGGTCGATCGCGAGTGGACGAGAGGAATGAGCTTCACGGTCGCCTACGAGATCGAGGGTGCGCCCGGCGCCGCCTTCAACGTGCTCGTCCGCGATGGCGCGCCCATCTCGGTCGTTGCGGCCCAGCCCGCCGGGCAGCGCTCCCAGGGGGCTGCCGACGGGGAGGGGGCGGCCGCCTCCGCGGAGCCGCGCTCCGACGCGACGGCGGCCCGACCGGACGCCGTGATCCGAGCCGGTGAGCGGGCGTTTCTGGCAATGGTGGCGGGCGTCGCGCCGCCGGAGGGCGAGAGCGTGCTCGTGGCAGGCGAGGAGGCGCCGGCGCTCATGCTGCTGGGCTGGTTCGCGCGTGCGCAGGGGCTGGTGGACGCGCCCGCGCAGGGGCTGGTGGACGCGCCCGCCGAGCACTGATGCCCGCGGGCACACCCCCGCTGCCTGCTGGCGGCGCGATGCCACCGGCCAGGCGCCGAGCGCGTCGCAGGGTCCTGTGGGCACTCTCGATCTTGGCGCTGCTGGGCGCCGGCGCGACCATTGCGGTGCTGCTGCTGGTGCCGGCCGGCCGCACCACGGCTCTCGTCCTTCGCATATCCCCGAACAACGGCGCGGCCGCCGGCGGCACCACGGTGAGGATCTACGGCACCGGCTTCACCCGCTCGGCGCGAGTGGACTTCGGCGCCCGTCCGGCCAGATCGGTGAGGGTTCTCTCCCGGAGGACCATCGTCGCGGTCAGCCCGGCGGGCGCCGGCAGCGTGCAGGCACGTGTCCTCGAATCGGGCGGGCCGTCGGCGGCGACCCCGTACGGGAGGTTCGCCTACGATCCGCCGCCCTCCGGGCCGTGGCTCGGCCTGAACGGCAACAGCGTCGGGTATCTGGGTCCGGTGGACCGCTTCCAGCGCGACCATGTCGCCTTCGACCGCGACGAGCTGGGCGCCGGCGAAGTGCCCTCGACCCACGGGCGGATCGCCCGTGCGATCGCGCAGGGAATGATCCCCGACGTGGTGATCGAGTACGGAGGCTATACCGGCAACGACTGGGGCCACCTCGACCCTCGCTTTCCCCGCGGCAAGGCCATCCTCTCCTACGTCCACGGGTTCGTGAGGACCGCCACGGCCATCCGGAGGATGTTCCCGGGGCGCAGGATCCTCTTCGAACCGATCAACGAGCCGTACGGCTACGCGACGGCGGCGCAGTACGCAGCGGTGATCGCCAGGCTCTTGCCGGCCGCTGCCCGAGCCGGCATCCCGCCGCAGGACATCTATGTCGCCGCGCGCGGCGAACGGTGGATCCCGAAGATGTATGCGGCGCGCCCGCAGCTGCGCAACCTGATCCAGGGCTGGTACTTCCATCCCTACGGGCCGCCGGCGGGCGTGGCCCAGGAAGACAGCGCGGGAATCCAGTCGGTGCCAGTGGTGCAGTCGCAGATGACCTCGGGGCAGAACAACATCATCATCTCCGAGATCGGGTGGTGTGCGCTCACGGTCGATCACGGGGAAGAATGCACGGGGCCCAATGCGCCGAGCGGCACGGCTGCCGCCGTGCGGCTCGCCGCCGCCCTCGCCAACGCCCTGCCGATGCGCCGGGCCGGCTGGCTGCGGGGGCTGCTCGTCTATTCGCGCACCGATGGAGGATGGGCGATGCAACTGCCCAACGGCGTGCTCACCGAACAGGGCAGGGCGCTTGTGAGGTTCGCACGTGCGCATCCCGAACGGTAGTGGGCGGCAGTGGCTACAGTGCGTGCGCGATGCTTGCGTTGACCTTGTGGAGGATGAGCATCTGGTGCCACCGGCATGGCTTCCGGCCCGGTGCCCGGTTGCTGAAGAGCGTGATCTTCCTCGTCTTCGGCGCGATCCTCGAGCCAGACGTGCAGCTGGAAGGCCACGTCAACTTCGCCCACCGTGGCCTCGGCGTCGTCATTCACGGCACAACGGTGCTGGGAGACTGGGTGCAGATCTGGCAATACGCGACGATCGCATCCAACAACGACAAGGAGGACGACCTCGACACGGGGGTGCGGGTGGGGCGCGGTGTCGTGATCGGCGCCCATGCCCTGGTGATGTGTCCCGCCGGCAGGACGCTCACGATCGGCGAGGACGCGATCATCGGAGCAGGGGCGCTCGTCGTCGACGATGTGCCCCCGCGCGCTCGCGTGCTGCCCGAGCCGAGCCGGATCGTTGCTGCTGCCGAGCGTTCCTCGGTGGGAGCGCCGGAGGCCTGAGCGCTCCGCGGCGCCTGCAGCGCGTCGGCGCTCGCTGCTCCCGTGTCCGATCCGCCGTCAGATCGGGTCGGGTGCGCTGACGGTGCCGGGGCTGAGCCTGAGCGTCCTGGCGAGCCCTCCTCAGGCGGTCTGGGTCGCTGCGTTGGCCAGCTCGACCACGCGTGAGGGCTCGACGGAGGAGTCGATTCCCAGAATTGCGGGCCGCAACATCGGCGGCAGCAGCCTGCACGCGATGCAGGCCTTCAAGCCGAAAGGCACGAGCGCGTCGATTGAGCGCAGGTCCATCTCCATGTCCACGGTATGACGCAAGGAGGCGGGGCGCAGGCTCCGAAGCGGCTGCTGCGGCAGGTCCGGCTCGGTGTCTGCGGCTCGCGAGAGCAGCGCCACGTCGACGCCGTGCTGGCGCAGAAGGGACAGCCACCGCGCCGCCCGCTCAGCCGACGCACGATCGCCGGCCACGGCGACGATCTTCGGCGGACCCGCGGAGCGTCTCCCGAAGTGCCCGGCGGACGATCTCGGCGCGTCACTCTGCGCGGACCCCTCGCGCAGCAGCACCATCGTCCAGACGATCGCGTCGGAGGCGGCGTCGAGCAGGATCTTCACCATGCCCTGCCAGCCGTCGCGCCAGCCCGCCTCAAGGCCGATCCGGTAGACCAGCTTCGCCAGCGGGCGCAGGACGATGCCGCGCACGTAGCCCGCAAGGCCAGTCGGGGCCAGGTGAGCGCTCTCCAGTCGCGCATAGCGCCACATGTCTCGTAGGGCCTCAGGGACGGTGTCCGCAAGGATGTGTTCCAGGTCTCCCTCGAGCACGATCGGCCGCTCGCGTGGGACGATGCCCTCGTGCACGCTGCGGCTCTCGTCGTGGCGGTAGGCGCCGCGGCGGAACATGCGCGATCGGTAGGCGGGGTACTTCGCCGAGCGCTCGAGCGGGCGCCCGAGAAATCGGTTGCGCAGCGCGAACACGGCGATAGAGCGGTCGGCCGGTGGCTGCTCCAACAGCTTCTCGATGCTTGCGCGCAGCGTCGGAGAGACGCGCTCGTCGGCATCGATCTCCAGAATCCAATCGCCGTGTGCCGCATCGATGGCGATGTTGCGCTGCCTGGAGAATCCGGGCCAGGGATTCTCGATCACGCATGCCCCCCGGCTGCTCGCGAGAGCGACCGTCGCGTCGCTCGATCCCCCGTCGACCACGATCGTCTCGTCGCAGAACTCGACGCTGAGCAGCGCATCGGCGAGACGCTCCTGCTCGTTCTGCGCTATCAGGCAGGCGGCTACGGTCTGCGCGCGCACCGCGGAGCTCTCATGTGCGCAGCAGATCGCGGCGCACGAACGTGATCTTGAGGACGCCGCGGAGCGCGATCGCCTCGAAGTTGGCGGCCCGCAGGTAGTCGATCAGCTCCCGCGCCGCGCGCACGCCGCGATTGTGGTGCAGCTGCGTGGCGAGCACCTTGACGTCGAGCTCATCCATGTCGATGCTCGGCAGCACATCGTACTCGGCACCCTCGATGTCGATCTTCAGGATGTCGATCCGGCTGTCCCCGAGCTCTCGCGAGAGCGAGGCGAGGCTGCGGCCCGGCACCTCCACGGTGCTGTGGCTGTCATAGAGGCCTGCCGCGGAGAGCGAGCTGCTGCCGGGATGGTGTGTCCGCTGCATCTGCACCGGGCCATCTTCGGTGGCGATCGCGGCGCGATACGCGGAGAACCGTGGATCGCCAGCCGCGGTCTGGATCGCATAAGCGACGTAGCGCTCGTCCGGGTCGACGCTGCGAACCCGCACACCGAAACGCTCGATCATCGCCAGATCGAAGGAGATGTCCGCGCCGGCGCCGACGCTGTAGCAGACCCAGTCTCGCTCGATGAGCGCGCCGGGCATGATCCAGCCGCCGTAGGAGGTGCCGAGCGAGACCGGACCTCCCCGGCCGCTCACCGGCGTGCGGGCGATGCGAGCCTCGAACCAGCGGCGGCCGATCGCCGAGCGGACCTTGGCGGGGCGCAGCTTGGCGAGATTGGCGGCTGCGCGCTCAACCACGCGCCCGCACCGGCCGATGTCCTGTGCGTATCCCTCGGACAGTGGTGGCGGATCCCCACATGAAAGCGGGATGATATTCGGCGATGAAGATAGTCAGCGTGATGACGACCACCTCCAGCGGCGGGGCCGAGTTCGCGGCGGTGGAGATGCTCGACGCCTTGCGTGCACGTGGGCATGAGACGGTTCTGCTCTCAGACCAGAAGGACATCGGGCGCGATACGGGTGTGCGGGTGGTTGCGATCGAGCTGGGCCCGAAGCTGGCAGCGGGCACCTGGATCTCACTGTCGCTGCGCTGGCCGCTGCTGCTCAGACGCCTTGCCGGCGCGCTCAGCGGCGAGCTTCCCTATGACGTGCTGCTCGTGCATTACAAGAAGGAGCAGCTGATGGCTGCGATGTTGCCGCGCGCGATGCGGCGGAGCATCGTCTGGTCTGAGTGGGGACCGGTGCCCTTCCCCATGCGCAAGGGACTTCCGCGCAGGGCCTATCTCGCTGCGGCCGCCCGGGCTCGACTGGTGATGGCGGTCTCTGCGGGCACGCGCGACTCGGTGGCGGAAGTCGGTGTTCCGCCAGAGAAGGTGGTCGTGGTTCCCAACGTGATGCGTACGGATGAGATTCGCTACAGCGAGCAGGGCCGTGTGCGCGTGCGTGACAGGCTCGGCATTCCCGCCGACGCCTTCGTCGTCGGCTGCATCTCGCGGTTCCATCCCAAGAAGCGAAACGACGTGGTCGTCGATGCGGTCGTCCAGCTGCGCGATCCGCGAGTGCATCTGGTCCTAGCGGGGGCCGGAGAGACCGAAGCGCAATTGCGGCGTCTGGCCGATCCGCTCGGCAGCCGGGCCCATTTCGTGCCCACGCCCGGTCGGGAGGTGGCGGAGGTGCTCTCCGCATTCGATGTCTGCGTCTTCTGTCCGAGTCCCACTGAGGGGATGCCGCGAGCGGTGATCCTCGGCATGCTGGCCGAACGCCCCTGTCTCTCCACGGGCTCGGAGGGCGTGGCCGACCTGATCTCCACGGAGCTCGGAGGCATCACCTCACCGGAGAACGATCCTGCCTCGCTTCGGGCGATGCTGACGCGCTATCTCGCCGATCCTGAGCTTGCGGCCAGGCAGGGAGCAGCGGCGCGGGCGCATGCCGAGCGCGTCTTCGCGGCGCCGGTCGTCGCTGAGCAGATTGAGCGCCTGCTGCTCGCTGCGACCGCGGACGGGGGGCGCTCGTGAGGCGCGCCATCATCCTCGCCGGCGGGCAGGGCACGCGTCTGCGTCCCTACACCACCGTGCTGCCCAAGCCCCTGATGCCGATCGGGGATCGTCCCGTGCTTGACATCGTGTTGCGCCAGCTCAAGGCGCGGGGCTTCGAGCACATCACGATAGCCACCGGCTACCTGGCGGAGCTGATCGAGGCCTTCTTCGGCGACGGCGGCGCCTATGGCCTGCGGATCGATTACCACCGGGAGAGCGAGCCGCTCGGCACCGTGGGAGCGCTCGCGCTGATCGATGGACTGGATGAGAGCGACTTCCTGGTGATGAATGGCGACGTGCTGACAGACATCGACTACGGCGCTCTGTTGGAGCGCCACCGCGCAAGTGGCGCTGTGGCCACGATCGCGACGAAGCTCCGCCACATCCAGGTCTCGCTCGGAGTCCTGCGCTTCGATGACGACACGGATCCGACGCGGCTGACCGGTTACGACGAGAAGCCCACGATCGACTTCACGGCGAGCATGGGCGTCTACTGCTTCGCGCCGCGTGCGATCGAGCACATCCGGCCCGGCGAGCGGCTCGACTTCCCCGATCTCGTCCTGCGCCTGATCGCCGCCGGGGAGACGGTCCGGGCGTGGCCGAGCGAGGATTACTGGCTCGACATCGGACGCCATGAAGACTACGAGCAGGCCCAGGAGGAGTTCGAGCGCGTGCGAGACCGGCTCATCCCGCCCGGCTGAGCGCGGCGTGCTCATCCCGCCCAGTTGAGCGCGGCGTGCTCATCCCGCCCAGTTGAGCGCGGAGCGTACGGCCTCGGTCACGATCCGCACCTCCTCCTCGCCCATGGATGCGGCCAACGGCAGCGCGCAGTGCCGCTCCGCCGCTTCAGATGCCAGCGGCAGGCCGTCGGGCGGCGTGAAGGTCCGGTACTCGGTGAAGCGGTGAAGCGCCGGGTACCAGGTGCTCTGCACTCCCGCGTCCGCAAGCTGCACCCGCAGGCGGTCCCGCGCACCACGGTCGCGCACCATGATCGCGAACGCGAAGTGACTGCTCGCCTGCACTTCCTGATCCCCCCAGGGGATCTCGACCCCCGGCAGTCCCCCGAGCTGCTCGCGATAGCTGCGCACGATCTCACGGCGTGCGGCGATATCTTCGTCCAGTCGCGCCAGTCGGCTGAGGCCCAGCGCGGCGCGGGGCTCGTCCATCCGGTAGTTCATGCCGATGTCGATGACGTCGTACGCGGGGTCGTGGCCGCGGTGGCGGTCCCACGTGCCGCTGGTGAGCCCGTGGGATCTCAGCAGCCGCACGCGTCGGTCGAGACCCTCATCGCGGGTGACGACCATGCCGCCCTCTCCCACGCACAGCTGACTCTTGGAGAACAGGCTGAACGCGGCCAGGTCTCCGACCGTTCCCGCCTTGCGAGGGCCCTCCTCGACGGTCGCGCCGATCGCCTCCGCGCAGTCCTCGATCAGGATGAGGCCATGCGTGTCGCAGAGCTCTCGCAGCGCTGCCAGATCCGCGGGATATCCAAAGAAGTGCACCGCGATGACTGCCTTGGTGCGGGGCGTGATGCGCCGCGCCGCGTCCTGCGGGTCAATGTTCAGGTCTTGCGGGCCGCGAATATCGCAGAGAACCGGCTGGGCGCCAACGTGGCGGACCGTGCTGGCGCTCGCCACGAAGGTGAGTGCGGGGACGAGCACCTCGTCTCCGTGACCGACGCCGGCGGCGAGCAGGGCGAGGTGCAGCGAAGCGGTGCCGGAGGAGGTCGCTGCGACGTGGCCGCCACCCAGGTAGCTGCTGAGAGCCTCCTCGAACCCAGCCACGCGAGGCCCCATGGTGAGCCAGCCTGAGCGCAGGCAGTCGAGCACAGCCTCAATGTCCTGCTCGTCGACCTCGACGTCCGCGAGCGGGATCCGCCACATGCTCATTCTCGACTCCCGAACGCTGGCCGCGAGGTGCTCGACGCCGGCCGCGAGGTGTTCGACATCGGGCGCCAGGTGCTCGATGCCGGCCGCGAGGGGTTCGACATCTGCCGCGAGAGCACCGATGCGGACACGCCGGCGCTGAATGTCGATCCGACGGACGGCATGTTCGGCGTTGCGGGGGTCATGCCTGTAGCGCTGCGGCCAGGACCTCGACGACCCGATCCTGGTCGGCGTGGGTGAGAGGGGGATAGAGCGGCAGCGTCAGCTCGGTCTCGGAGGCGAGCTCGGTCACCGGCAGCGTGATGTCGGGATACCGTTGCCGGTAGGCGGTGAAGCGATGGACGGACGGGTAGAAGATGCTCGTCTGGACGCCCCGTTCGCGCATGAACAAGCCGACAGCGCTCTGCCTGCCGCGCTGCTCGAGCATGATCGGCATGACGTAGCCGGAGGATTGCTCCACTTCTGCGTCGGTGAACGGGACGATCACCCCGTCGAGGTCGCGGAGGAGCTCGCGGTAGCGCCTCGTCAACGCTCGGCGTGCGGCGATCTCCGACTCGAGCCGCTGCAGGCGTGAGAGCAGCAGTGCCGAGCGAAGCTCGCCGGTGCGGTAGTTGAAGCCGAGACCCACCACGTCATAGGTGTCTGTGACGCGATTGTGTCGTGACCATGTCCCGCTGGTCATCGCGTGCGAGCGCAGTGACCGGGCCGCCGCGGCGACCTGATCGTCGTCCGTGCACAGCAGGCCTCCCTCGCCGACCGAGAGCACCTTGTTGGAGAAGAAGCTGAACGCGCCTGCAAGGCCCCATGTGCCGAGCTTGCGTCCGTCCAGCGTCGCGCTCGGGGCGTGCGCTGCATCCTCCAGGAGCGCCAGCCCTCTGGATTCGCACAACTCGCGCAGCCGGTCCACGGGTGCCGGGTATCCGGCGAAGTGCACGGCGCAGACGGCCTTGGTCCTCGGGGTGATGCGCCGGGCGACGTCCTCCGGGTCCAATTGTGGCCGCTCGCGCGAGACGATCTCGGCGAACACCGGCGTCGCACCGCAGTAGATTGCGGCGCTCGCGGTCGCTACGAACGTGTAGGACGGCACGATCACCTCGTCTCCCGGTCCCACTCCCGCGGCCAGGTAGGAGAGATGCAAGGCCGCGGTGCAGCTGGAGACCGCGACCGCGTGACGGGCGCCGAGCTGCGCGGCGAACGCCTCCTCGAATGCCGCGGTTCTCGGGCCCATGGTCAGCCAGCCCGATCGCAGCGTCTCGGCGACCGCGTCCAGATCCTCCGCCTGCAGTTGCAGGTCGAAGAGCGGGATCTCAGGGAATGTTGCGGAATCGGGCATCGAATGGATCGCCGAACGTCCCGGCGTCAAGGGCGCCGATGACCTCTCCGATCCCGTCCGGCACTCTCATCAGCGTCTCGAAGGCAAGCTCGGCTCTGATCTTGTCAAAGCTGACCTTGTAGTCGCGCGGATCCTCCTCTCGATGCACGAAGGAGACCGAGCCGCGGTCGGTCTGCTTGCGAATCTCCTCCACCAGATCGAGCTTGCGATAGTTCTCGCCGGAGCGGCCCGCGTTGAACACCTCCCCGGCGACCTTTTCAAGCGGAGCCTGCAACGCGGTGCGGATGGCGCGCCCCGCGTCGCGCACGTGGATGTACGGACGCCAGAACTGCTCGCCGAAGACCTCCAGCTCGCGGTCGGCCCACAGTTCGCGGGTGAACTCGTTGACGGTCAGGTCGAAGCGCATCCGGTGGCCGACGCCGTAGACGGTCGCGAAGCGCAGGCAGGTCGGGCTCATCGTCTCCGTGCGACTGCCGAGCACCAAGCGCTCCATCGCGACCTTCTGCTCTGCGTAGAGCGATACCGGCTGCAACTCGCCGTCCTCGGTGATGGGGACGGTCGGATCGGCCATGCGCCCGTAGTTGGAGCAGGTCGATGCGAACAGGAACCGCCCAACCCCGGCATCGGCCGCATCGGAGAGCAGGGCGCGTG
>DAHVAB010000003.1:0-335 GCA_027314825.1 Solirubrobacterales bacterium | reverse complement strand
CCCACGATCGCGGCGAGATGGACGACCGCGTGCGCGCCCTGCAGGGCCTCTGCACGCGCCGCCGCGTCGCGCACGTCGCCGCATATCACCTCCACGCCTGGCGTTGCGGCCTGACGGTCGGCGATCTCCTGCTGGCCGTGCAGCAGGCTGTCCAGCACGCGCAGGGTGGCCCGCATGATCTCGGGGCCGATACCGTCACCGCGAATTACCGCAATGGTTTTGCTCATCACCGATGCACTCCGGGCACGACCGGCGCCCGCACAGCCGGACATTATCGACCAGCGCGCGGGCGCGTCTCAACCGTACGCCGGCGCGCGATACAGCGCACCGGTTTA
>DAHVAB010000039.1:4844-12037 GCA_027314825.1 Solirubrobacterales bacterium | reverse complement strand
CTCACGCCCACCCACCCGGACGCTCTGGGCCGGGCCTACGAGGCGCTCACCTGTCCCACCTCCGGCGATGTCCTGCTCTCGGCGGCGCCCGGATTCGAGTTCACCGACTGGGGCGGGCAGGCGCACGTCGGCGGCGGCAGCCACGGCTCGCTGCGCGCCGAGGACTCGCTGTGCCCCCTGATCGCCTGCGGGCTGCCGGATGCCGCGATGGCGGCGCTCGCCGAGCACGCGGCGCCGGCGCCCGGACAGTCGCGCCGGATCGGCGACGTGGCGCCGATGATCTGCGAGTTCTTCGGGCTGTAGCCCCGTCCCGTCCCGGTCCGCCGCCCCGATTCCCGGCCGTGCCGGCCCCCGGCCCCGCCGGTCCCGGGCATGCGGCCCCCGGCCCCGCCGACTCCGCTCACGGCTGGGGAGCGGGCCGCGGCATCAGCACCTGCTCGATCGAGTCGGCCCGCATCCGCTGCGAGCAGGTGATGAGCACCCCGTTCAGCCACGGGTCCTCCTTGGATGTCTCGAAGCGGATCGGCATCTGCGTGAGCATCGACTCGATCGCCTGATCCTTGCGCACGCCGATCACGCCGCCGCGCGGGCCGGTCATGCCGACGTCGGTGATGTAGGCGGTGCCGCCGGGGAGAACGCGGGCGTCGGCGGTCGGGACGTGGGTGTGGGTGCCGAGCACGGCGGTGACCCGCCCGTCCAGGTGCCAGCCCAGACCGACCTTCTCGCTGGTCGCCTCGGCGTGCATGTCGACCAGGACGTGGTCGACCTCGCCGAGCGCGCCGAGCGCCGTCTCGATCTCGGTGAAGGCGGGCCGGCCGGCGTGGACGTAGAGGTTGCCGGAGAGGTTGATGACGCCGAGTCGCACGCCGTTCGGGCTCTCTACTACGCAGGTGCCGTGGCCGGGCTGGCAGCGTAGGTAGTTGGCGGGGCGGACGATCCGCGGCTCGGAGTCGAGGTAGGGGTAGACCTCGCGCCGGTGGTAGGCGTGGTTGCCGAGCGTGATCGCGTCGACGCCGGCGGCGAAGAGGCCGCGCGCGATCTTGGGAGTGATGCCCAGGCCGCCCGCGGAGTTCTCGCCGTTGACGACGACGAAGGTCGGCTCGTAGCGCTCGCGCAGCACCGGCAGGCAGTCGATCAGCGTGTCGCGCCCGAGTCCTCCGACCAGATCGCCGGCGAACAGGATCCGCGCCTGCCCCGCCCGCTCGGTCCTGCTCGCCTGCGCCTCAGCCATACTCTGGCGAAGATGGGAGGCTCGTGAACACCGTCAGAGCAAGCGCCGCGAGCAGCGCCGGCCCGGAGGGGAACGGTGAGGGTGAGGGCGGCGGAGCCGCCACGGGCAGCGCCGGCCAGGAGGGGAAGGGGAAGGGTGAGGGTGAGGGCGGCGGAGCCGCCGCGGGCAGCGCTGCGGCGCCACGGGACGGTGGGGCGCAGCCTCCGCCCCCCACGCTCGTCCCTCGCTGGGTGCAGCTGGTGCTGCTGCCGTTCGCGATCCTCGCGGCGTGGCTCTTGGCGCGGGCGGCCGGGAAAATCCTGCTCGTCTTCATCGTCGCGGCCGTGATCGCCCTGATCCTGAACCCGGCGGTCGCCCGCCTGCAGCAGCATGTGCGGCTGCCGCGGGGGCTGGCGGTGCTGACGGTGTACGTGGGGTTCTTCGTCGCATTGGCGGGCATCGGCTTCCTGCTGGCGAATCCCGTATCAAACCAGGTCGAAGCGTTCGCGCACCATGTGCCCCAGCTGGTGAGGGAAGGCGAACACGGGCTGGCGGGGCTGCAGAAAGAACTCGACCAGGTCGGGATCCACCTGAAAATCGTCGGCCGTGGCAAGACTGCGCTGCAGACGCTGAAGGGCGACCTGGTCAAAAGCTCCGGCGCGATCGGCTCCTTCATGGCCGGCCTTCTGACCGAAGCGGCCGGCGCGATCGTCGACGTGGTGCTCGTGTTCGTGCTGTCGGTCTACCTGCTGGTCTATGGGCGCGACGTCGGCGAGCTGGTGCGCAGGGTGATGCCGAAGGGCGACGGAACGGATGGCGACGATTATCCGCTGATGGTCCAGGGCGCGGTCTCCAGGTATGTCGGAGGCCAGCTGCTCTTCAGCGCGATCATGGGCACGACCGCGGGGATCGCGCTGTACATCTTCGGCCTGATCGGGATCTTCCCGCCCGGGCGCACCTACGCGGTCGCCTTCGGCGCGTTCGTCGCGTTCATGGAGCTGGTCCCGTATGTGGGGCCGGTGCTGGGCGCGCTGCTGCCGATCCTGGTCGCCCTGCTGACCAATCCGATCTCGGCCTTGTGGGTGGCGCTGCTGTTCCTCGGCCTGCAGCAGTTGGAGGGGCACGTGGTGGCGCCGCAGATATTTGCGCGGACGCTGCGGATCAATCCGCTGGTCGTGATCTTCGCGCTGCTGATCGGCGGTCAGATCTACGGCTTCCTCGGGGTGCTGATCGCGCTGCCGATCATCTCGATCATCCGCGTGAGCGTGATCTACCTGAGGCGCCATCTCGTGCTGGAGTCCTGGGAGCGCTCCGGCGGCGGCATGCTGTGAGCGCGGGGGAGGGGGGGATCGCGCTGAGCGTGAGCGCGCTCGGCAAGCGCTTCGGCGAGCGTGAGGCGCTGCACGGCCTCGACATGGATGTGGGGATCGGCGAGATCGTCGCGGTGATCGGACCGAACGGCGCCGGCAAGACGACGCTGCTCTCGATCCTCGCGGGCGTGCAGCGCGCGAGCGCGGGAGGAGTCAGCCGGCCGCCGCACGAGGTGGGCTGGGTGCCTCAGCGTCCGGCGCTCTACTCGCGTCTGACGGTCGCGGAGAACATCCGCCTCTTCGCGCGGCTGGAGGGGGTCGCCGATGTGGAGGGGGCTCTCGCGGCGATGCTGGCGCAGACGGGGTTGGCCGACCGGGCCGATGAGCGTGTGCAGCGGCTCTCCGGCGGCAATCGCCAGCGGGTCAACGTCGCGATCGGCCTGCTCTCCGACCCGCCTGTGGTTGCGCTCGACGAGCCATCCACGGCGCTCGACCCGGCCCAGCGGCGGCGGCTGTGGGAGTTCATCGAAGCGCTCGCGAGCGAGGGTCGGGCGATCGTGTTCTCGACCCATATCGTGGAGGAGGCCGATCGCTATGCCGATCGGGTGCTGGTGCTGGATGGGGGCGTGCGCCGCTATTTTGGTGCGCCGGCCGAGCTTCCGGGCCGGCGCCCGGAGGATCGAGACTTCGAGAGCGCGCTGGTCGCGTTTCTGGCCCAGGGGGGGCAGCGGCCTGCGGAGGAGCGGCCTGCGGAGGAGCGGCCTGCGGAGGGGCGGCCTGCGGAGGGGCGGCCCGGGGAGGAGCGGCCCGGGGTCGGGCGGGAGCAGGAGCGGCGATGAGGTGGCTGCTGGCCAAGGACCTGCGGATCCTCGCCCGCTCGCGGCTGCTGGTCGCCGTGCTCGTCGTCTATCCGGTCGCGATCGCCCTGCTGATCGGCCTCGCGATCTCGCGCAGCCCGTCCAAGCCGCGCGTGGCGATCGTGAACCTCACCCCGTCGGGACAGTCTGTGGAGTTGGGCGGGCGCCAGCTGCGCGTGGACGAATACGTGCACGAGCTGTTCAGCCAGGTGGATGCGGTCCCGGTGGCAAGCAGGGCGAGGGCGGCGGCGGAGGTCTCATCCGGGAATGTGCTGGCGGCGGTGGTGATACCGGCCGACATCGTCTCCAAGATCTCCTCCGGCGTGCAGCAGGCCAAAGTGGAAGTGATCTACAACGGCGACGCGCTCAAGCAGTCGCTGGTGCGCGCGAGCATCGACTCGGCGCTGGCGAAGGCGAACCTCGCGCTCTCGGAGCAGATCAAGAGCGTCGCGGTGAGGGACATCGACCTGCTGCTGGCCGGGGGCGAACTGGGGATTCTCGGCGCGCCGGAGAAGCTCGTGGGGCTCAGCCACATCGCCGGCTCGCTGCGCAGGATCGCCGCCGGGATGCCGGCCGGCGCCGATCGCGCCGAGCTGCTGAGGATCGCCGCCTTCGCCGACTTCGCGAACCGCAACCTGGGTCTCTCCAAGGACGTGCTCTCGACCGTCAGCCAGCCGATCACGGTCAAGAGCACGCTGCTGCACGGCGCCCGCACGCCGCTCGACGATTATGCGGTCGTGGTCGCGGTGACGATCTCGCTCATGTTCGTGTGCGTGCTGCTGGCGGCCGGCGGGGTCGCGCTGGAGCGCGAAGAGCACGCGCTGGGGCGGCTGACCAGGGGAAGCTCGCGGCGGCGGGCGCTCGTCTCGCCGTGGGAGCTGGTCGCCGAGAAGGTGAGCTTGGCTGCGGTGCCCTCCTTCCTGCTGGCGCTGGCGATGCTCTGCGGGATCGGGGCGCTCGTGGCGCTCGCGTTCTCGAGGGTGGCGCTGTGGCTGGCGGCGCTCGCGCTCGCCGCGCTCGCCTTCGCGGCGCTGGGCGTGGCGATCGGGGCGCTCGCGCGGGAGGTGCGGGCGTCGAGCCTGCTGGCCTTCCTGCTCTCGCTGCCGCTCGCCTTCCTTGCGCTCGTCCCCTCCGGCGCGGTCGCGGGCGGGCTCTATGACGTGATCTCGACGATCTCCTACGCCTTCCCCTACAAGTCCTCGCTGCAGGCGCTGGATGCCGCGGTCAACGGCTCTCAGCCGGGGCTCGCGATCCCGCTGGTCCACCTGTTCGCGCTCACGCTCGTCTTTGGCGCTCTGGCCCGTCTCGGCCTGCGCCGCACCGAGTAGAGCGGCCGCCGGCGTGGGGTAATCTGGGAGCGATGTCCTTCCCTGTGACGCGCATGCGCCGCCTGCGCTCCTCGCCCGCGCTGCGCGGGCTGGTGCGCGAGACCGACCTGCGCGCCTGCCAGCTGGTGGCGCCGATCTTCGTCTCCGAGGCGTCCGCCGGCGGGGAGCCGATCGAGGCGATGCCGGGAGTGCGACGGCTCTCGGTGGCGGGCGCGGTCGACGAGGCGCGCGAGCTTGCCGCGCTCGGGGTTCCGGCGGTGCTGCTTTTCGGGATTCCTGCCGAGAAGGATCCGGAGGGCTCGGGCGCCTACGACTCCGACGGCGTGGTGCAGCTGGCGCTGCGCGCGATCGCGCAGGCGGTGCCGGAGCTGCTGCTGATGACCGATGTCTGCCTCTGCGAGTACACCGACCATGGTCACTGCGGGGTGCTCGGCGAGCGCGCGGGCGCGCGGGCGGGCGTGACGGTGGACAACGACGCGACGCTGGAGCTGCTGGCCAGGATCGCAGTCAGCCATGCCGAGGCCGGCGCGGACATCGTCGCCCCGTCGGACATGATGGACGGACGGGTGGGGGCGATCAGGCGGGCGTTGGATGAGGATGGCTTCTCGCAGACGCCGATCCTCGCCTACTCGGCGAAGTTCGCATCCGCCTTCTACGGCCCGTTCCGGGAGGCGGCCGGATCGGCGCCCGCCTTCGGCGACAGGCGCGGCTACCAGATGGATCCGGCCAACGGCGCGGAGGCGCTCAGGGAGGCGCTGCTCGACGTGCAGGAGGGCGCCGACATGGTGATGGTGAAGCCTGCGCTCGCCTACGGCGACCTGATCGCCGCCGTCAAGAGCGCCTGCTCGCTGCCCGTGGCCGCGTATAACGTCTCCGGCGAGTATGCGATGGTGAAGGCCGCCGCCGCGGCCGGGTATCTAGATGAGCGGGAGACGGTGCTGGAGATTCTCACCTCATTGCGCAGGGCGGGGGCGGACATCGTGATCACCTACCACGCGAAGGAGGCCGCCAGATGGCTGTCGGAGACGGCGCGGTGAGCGCGCAGCCGGACGGCGCGCTGGCTACGCAGGGCGAGAGCGCACAGCCGGACGGCGTGCCCGCGGCGCAGAGCGAGAGCGCGCAGCCGGATCGCGGCGGCGCCGCGAGGGCGGCGATCCCGAAGCTGCGAAGCCGGGAGCACGGCGCGGCGGTACCGCTGCAGGAGGCCGACAAGCGGCTGCTCAACCTGATGCAGGGCAGCTTCCCGATCGCGCCGCGGCCCTATGAGCATGTGGCGGGGCTGGCCGGGATCGACGAGCAGGAGGCGATGGAGCGGGTGCAGTGGCTGCTGGCGAAGCGGATCATCCGCCAGGTCACGCCGATCTTCGACACCCGTGCGCTCGGCTACTCCTCGATGCTGGTGGCGGCGAAGGTCGACCCGGAGCAGCCGCACCGGGCGGCGAAGGTGATCAACGCCCATCCCGGCGTCTCGCACAACTACCTCAGAGACCACGATTTCAACCTCTGGTTCACGATCGCCACCGAGCCGGACTCGCCGCTCGGCCTGGAGGGCACCCTGGAGGTGCTGGCCGCGCAGGCGGGCGCCACCTCGGTGCGCCAGCTGCCGACGCTGAAGCTGTTCAAGATCAGGATGGACCTGGAGATGCAGGGCGACACGGACGCGCTGGCCGCCGCCGCGGAGGCATCCGACCCGGTCGAGTTGGAGCGCCAGCCCTATGACGAGCTGGACATTGCGGTGATCCGCGCCCTGCAGGGCGACATGCCGGTGCTGCCGGAGCCGTATGCGCCGGCCGCGGCCGAGCTCGGGATGAGCCAGGAGCGGCTGCTGGCCCATCTGGAGGGGATGCGCGAGCGGGGGCTCTTGCGGCGTGTCGCGGCGATCCTGTATCACCGCCGCGCCGGCTTCTCCGCGAACGGGATGGGCGTCTGGAAGGTGCCCGAGGAGCGGGTGCTGGAGGTCGGCAGGCAGATGGCTGCGGTGCGGGGGATCTCGCACTGCTATCAGCGGCCGACCTACGCCGATTGGCCCTATTCGCTGTTCACGATGGCCCACGGGCGCAGCAAGCAGGAGTGCGACGCCGTGCTCGACCGGGTCGGGGAGCTGACGGGGGTCTCCGAGCGTGCGACGCTGTACTCCTCGACGGAGTTCAAGAAGATAAGGCTGCTCTACTTCACCGACGAGTTCAAGCGCTGGGAAGCGGAGAACGCCGGCCGCTGAGGCGCGCTCCTCTCGGCGATACCGTCTCCCGCCCCGATCTCCGTCATAGCGCTTCCTGGCTCACAGCTCTCGCCCCCGACCCCTTCCTGAGCAGATCCCGTCCTACGTCCGATCGAAGCTGTGGCAACCATTCAAGACACCCGCTCGCACGAGCTGCACCTGCGCGCCCGCAGGGTGATGCCCGGCGGCGTCTCCTCGCCGGTGCGCGCGATGCGCGCGATCGGCCGCGAGCCGATCTGGATCGATCGGGGGCGGGGTGCGGAGATCGTC
>DAHVAB010000039.1:0-4834 GCA_027314825.1 Solirubrobacterales bacterium | reverse complement strand
GCTACGTGGACTACGTCTGCTCGTGGGGACCGCTGATACATGGTCACGCCCACCCGGAGATCATCGCCGCGATCGAGGGCGCCGCCGCGAAGGGGAGCACGTTCGGCGCACCGGCGGAGGGGGAGCTCGCGCTCGCGGAGGAGATCGCGCGGCGTGTGGAGTCGGTGGAGATGGTGCGGTTCACATCGTCGGGCACGGAGGCGGGGATGACCGCGATCCGGCTCGCGCGGGCGGCGACCGGACGGGAGCGGATCGTGAAGTTCGCCGGGGCGTATCACGGGCACTCCGACGCGCTGCTCGCGCAGGCCGGATCGGGCGTGGCGACCGGTGCCGGGGCGCGCGCCGCCCTGTCTGAGCCTTCGAGCCCCGGGGTGAGCGCGGCGGCGGCGGCCGAGACGATCGTCGTGCCGTGGAACGACCGGGACGCGGTCTGCGAGGCCGTGCGGGCCGATCCTCCAGCCGCGGTCATCGCCGAGCCGCTGCCGGCGAACATGGGGCTGGTGGCGCCTGAGCCGGGGTACTTGGAGCTGCTGCGCGAGCTGGCCGACCAGAGCGGCGCGCTGCTCGTGCTCGACGAGGTGATCAGCGGCTTCCGGGTGGCGCGGGGCGGCGCCCAGGAGCGGACGGGTGTGCGGGCCGACCTGACGATGATGGGCAAGGTGATGGGCGGCGGCCTGCCGGCCGGGGCGCTCGGCGGCCCGGCGGCGCTCTTGGAGCTGCTCGCGCCGGAGGGCGAGGTCTACCAGGCGGGCACGCTCTCCGGCAACCCGCTGGCGGTCGCGGCGGGGCTCGCGAGCCTCCAGATGCTCGACGGCGATGCCTATGCGCGACTCGCGCGGATCACCGAGAGCCTGGCGGAGGCGCTGCGGCGGGCGGCGGGCGGCCGTCCCGTGCAGGTGGTGGACCGGCCCGGCCTCTTGACCGTCTTCTTCAGCGAGCGTCCGGTGCGCAGCTTCGCCGATGCCGCGGCCTGCGACCTGGAGGCTCACGCGGCGTGGTCTCGCGGCCTGCTCGAGCGCGGCGTCTATCCGCCGCCGTCGCAGTTCGAGGCGTGGTTTCCCTCGCTGGCCCACACTGCCGAGCAGATCGAGCGGACCGCCGCGGCGGCCGCCGCGGCCTTCGAGGAGCTCGCGTGAGCGCGGCGCTCAGCCGGCTGGAGGAGGTGCTGCGTCAGCAGGGCGGCCTGATCGCGAGCCTGCTCGCCTCGGCGGACGGCGCCGCAGCGGCCGGCTCGAGCGTCGCCGCCGCGCAGCCGCGCTCCGGGAGCGATGGCGGTGGTCCTGGCCCCGCTCAGCGCGCTGCGCGCGGCCCCCGCGCCGTGGCGGACCCCGGTGAGTATGAGCTGCTCGTGGAGGCGATCTACGAGGGGTATCTGCTGCACTACGGCACGCCCCGGATCGTGCGCGCTCCGGAGGCGGACCTCGCGCTGCTGGCCGGCGATCAGCTCTATGCGCTGGGCCTGGCGCGGCTGGTCGGCCTCGGGGATGTGGAGGCGGTCGCCGAGCTGGCCGACGTGATCACGCTCTGCGCCCTGGCTCACGGCGGCGGCGAGCTGGAGCTGGCCGATGCGGTCTGGGAGGCCGGCGCGCGGGCGATCGGCTGGGGCGGCTCATCCGAGCACGAGCGGGCGAAGGCTCTGGCCAGGGCGGGCTCGGCGGATGCGCTGGCCGCGATGCGCGCAGCGGCGGCCGTCTGAGCCTCGACCGACGGCCCCGCGCCACGCGCGCGACCCAGTCGATATTGTTCCCGGCCGTGTTCGACGTGCGCGAGATGAGCAGCCGATGAGCGACAAGCACTCAAACCAGCAATCCCGGTATACCGGCGATCGCCTGATCCCCGGCTCGTTCGCGGGTGAGACCGTCACTCGCCGCAAGTTCATGAGCGGCACCGCGCAGACCGCGGGTGCGATCGCCGCCGCCGGCTTCACCCTGCCGGCGCTCGGATTCGCATTCGGCCCTGTCTTCCACGAAGTGCCGCATCACTGGTCGCCGGCCGGCCCGCCGGAAATGTTCAACGAGGACAACTACGTCCCGATCGTCATCACGCTCACCCCGGGCGTCGGCGAGGTCGGCAAGGGCCTGGTGTACGTGCGCAAGCACAACCCGAAGATCGACACCGATCCCTTCGACAAGAACACGCCGTACATCGCGATCTCGGCCCGCTGCGTGCACCTCGGCTGCGACGTTCGCTGGGTCTCGGCCGCGCAGCGGTTCGTGTGCCCGTGTCATGGCGGAACCTACAACGTGCTCGGCATCCGTGTCGCCGGCCCGCCGCCGCGGCCGCTTGACCGGTTCTTCACGCGGGTCACGAACAACCTGGTTGAAATCGGCCCGCGCTTCAGCGTCAACGACGAACTGCGTCGCTTCTCGCCGCGCGATCCGGGCGAGCCTCTCGACGGCATCGGCCAGTACCTGTACCCGTCCCGGCCGTCGATCCGGATCTGAGGGGCAGCGCCTCCGTCATGCCGAAACTTCCCGCGCCCCCGGTCCCATCGTCCTTGAAGTCGCCTCCGCCGCGGCCCGGTGAGAGCGGCGGCCCGGCGAGCCCCGTCGATCAGGCGATCGCGGCGCGCAACAGCGTCGTCGACTGGGTCGACGAGCGCACCTCGCTGACCGGCGCCGTGCGCTGGATGATGTTCCGGAAGGTGCCGAAGGGCACCAACTGGTTCTATACGCTCGGCTCGGCGACGATGTTCGCCTTCCTCAACCAGGCGGTGACCGGCGTCTTCTTGGCCATGTACTACCGGCCCTCCCCGGCCGGCGGCGCCTACGAATCGATCCGCTACATCACCAACGACGTCTTCCTCGGGGCGTTCGTGCGGGGGATGCACAAGTGGGGCGCGACCGTGATGGTCGTCCTGATCTTCCTGCACATGGCGAGGACCTTCTTCTTCGGCGCCTACAAGTACCCGCGCGAGCTGAACTGGGTGATTGGGGTGGCGCTGTTGATCCTGACGATGGTGATGGGCTTCACCGGGTATCTGCTGCCGTTTGACGAGCGGTCCTACTGGGCGACCGTGGTGGGAGTGAACATCAACGGCACCGGCCCGCTGATCGGCCCCTACCTCTCCGACTTCCTGCGGGCCGGCCCCGAATTCGGGGCGGACACGCTTTCGCGCTTCTATGCGATCCACATGATGCTCGTGCCGGGCGCGATCGCCGCGCTGATCGGCGCGCACCTCTACCTGGTCGCCAAGCTCGGAACGACGGCGCCGCCGTGGACCAAAGCGCAGAAGAACCCGAAGCTGCGAAGGACGGAGGCATGAGCTGCATGCGGGCAGGGGCGGCGAGATGAACCAGGCTGAGAAGGAGGAGTACCTCCGCGAATACGGGATCCTGAAGTCGGAAGGCAAGCCGTTCTTCCCCTACGCGATCGCCAAGGACTCGCTGATGGCGGTGATCGTGATCGCGGTCATCATCGCCGCCTCGCTCGTGCTCGGCGTGCAGATGGGGGCGAAGGTCAACGCGGCCACCTCCAGCTATGACCCGCGTCCGGACTGGTACTTCCTCTTCCTGTTCGAGATCCTGCGCCAGCTGCCGGTGCCGGACCTGGTGGGCCTCGCCACGATCGGGATCCCGACGCTCTGCATGATCCTGCTGTTCCTGCTGCCCTTCTACGACCGCTCCCCTGAGCGGCGTCCCGAGCGCAGGCCGGTGGCGACGTTCAGCGCGATCTTCGTGATGGGCGCGATGCTGTTCCTGACGATCAACGGGGCGGAGGCGGGGACCCCATATCAGCTCATATTCAAGACGCCTTCATCGGTGATCAAAGCGGGGCCGGCCGCGGTGGCTAAGTTCGAAGGAGGCCGGTTGGCGATCGCCGAGTCAGGGTGCGAGGCTTGCCACACGATCGGCTCAAACGGCAACCCCGGCCCCGGCCCCGAACTGACCGCGATCGGCGCCCGGATCCCGGCCAAGGGGATCGCGAAAACGCTCGTGAACCCGACCTACCCGATGCCGTCGTTCAAGCGGCTTCCGCCGAAGAAGTTCGAAGCGATCGTCTACTTCCTCTCGCAGCTGAAGTAGTGAGCGCGCTCACCGCGGGCGGCGGCGCCTGCGGCCGGCCCGCGCTCACCGCGGACCGTGGCGCCTGCGGCCGGCCTGCGCCGGGTCTCATCTCGGGATAGGCTCCAGGGATGCCCGCCAACGATGCAGCCGGCGCGAGCACCCGGCCGCAGGGTCCCGGGGTGGAGCGCCACGCCGGCGGCGAGGCGGATGCCCGTCGCGCCCCCGAGCCCGGAGTGGGTGCCGGCGCCCAGCCGGGCCTGCTGGAGGCCGGCCAGGTGCGGGCGATGTTCGACAGGATCAGCGGGATCTATGACCTGATGAACTCCGCGATGACCGCGGGGCTTCACCATCGCTGGCGCCGGCGGGCCGTTGAGATCTCCGGGGTCGGGCCGGGCAGCCGTGTGCTCGATGTTGCGACGGGCACCGGCGATCTGGCGCTGGAGCTGGCCGGCAGGGTCGCTCCGGACGGCTCGGTGACGGGTTCGGACTTCTCCGAGGCGATGCTGCGCCACGCCCGAGCCAAGGCGGCGGGGCTGCCGGAGGGGCTCGTGCGCTTCGAGTGGGGCGACGCGCTTAGCCTGCCGTATCCCGACCATTGCTTCGATGCGGCGACCGTCGGCTTCGGCGCACGCAACTTCAGCGACCTTCCACGTGGGATCGCGGAGATGGCGCGGGTGGTCAGGCCCGGCGGCCGGGTCGTGATCCTGGAGATAACGAACCCGCAGCGCCCGCCGCTCTCGGTGTTCTACGGACTCTGGTTCGATCGGATCGTGCCGCTGCTGGGACGGTTGGCGGGAGCCCTCGCCGCCATCTCTCGGCGCGGCGCC
>DAHVAB010000399.1 GCA_027314825.1 Solirubrobacterales bacterium | reverse complement strand
GATCTCAAACCGCCAGGCGGTCGCGTTCATGGTCTCGGACATCGGGATCGAGACCGAAGCGATGCGCCTGCTCGCCTACCGGGCGGCCGCCCGTGCCGACCGCGGCGCGAGCTTCGCGCGGGAGGCGGCGCTCGCGCGGAGGCTCTGCGCGGAGAAGGCGATGAAGATCGGCTCCGACGGGGTGCAGCTGCTCGGCGGGCACGGCTACGTCAAGGAGCATCCGGTGGAGCGTTGGTATAGGGACCTGCGTGCGGTGGGCGTGATGGAGGGCGCCCTCCTGGTCTGATCGGGCCGGGCGAAAGGAGCCTCACATGATCAATCTGGAGACACCCAAGAAGTTCAGGCCGCTGATCGGCCAGGCCAACCAGGTCGCCCGCGAGGTGCTGCGGCCGATCTCGCGCAAGTACGACGAGGCGGAGCACGCCTACCCCAAGGAGCTCGACATGCTCGCCGCCGTGATCGACGGCATGAACGAGGGTGGTGACGGCGGTGGCGCCGGAGCGGCCGGCGTGCGGCGCAAGGCCGCCGGCGACGGGGAGGGCGCAGGCAACCGCAACGGCTCCAACCTCTCGACTGCGCTCTCGATCATGGAGATGTGCTGGGGGGACGTCGGCCTGCTGCTCACCATGCCCAGGCAGGGTCTCGGCAACTCCGCGATCGCCTCGGTCGCATCCGAGGAGCAGCTCGCCCGCTACGGCGGCCGCTGGGCGGCGATGGCGATCACCGAGCCGGAGGCCGGATCGGACTCGGCGGCGATCAGGACGACCGCCACCCTCGACGGCGAGGAGTATGTGCTCAACGGAGAGAAGATCTTCGTCACCTCCGGGGATCGCGCCGACCTGATCGTGGTGTGGGCGAGCCTCGACCGCGAGAAGGGCAGGGCGGCGATCAAGTCGTTCATCGTGGAGCGCGACAATCCGGGCCTGAAGCTGGAGCGCCTGGAGCACAAGCTCGGGATCAGGGCCTCGGATACTGCGAACTTCCGCCTGGAGGACTGCCGGGTGCCCAAGGAGGCGTTGCTCGGCTCGCCGGAGATAGACGTCAAGCAGGGCTTCGGCGGCGCGATGCAGACCTTCGATAACACCCGGCCCCTGGTCGCGGCGATGGCCGTCGGAGTCGGGCGCGCGGCGCTCGATCGCACCAGGGAGCTGCTCGCCGAGGCCGGCATCGAGATCGACTACGACGCCCCCGCGCTGGCCCAGCCTGCGGCGGCGGCGCGGTTCATGCAGCTGGAGGCCGACTGGGAGGCGGCGCGCCTGCTGACGATGCAGGCCGCGTGGATGGCCGACAACGGCAGGCCGAACTCGCTGCAGGCCTCGATGGCCAAGGCGAAGGCCGGCCGCGCGAGCGTGGCCGCCACGCTCGGCTGCGTCGAGCTGGCCGGCAGCGTCGGCTACGGCGAGGGCGAGCTGCTGGAGAAGTGGGCCCGCGACGCGAAGATCCTCGACATCTTCGAGGGCACCCAGCAGATCCAGCTCTTGATCGTGGCGCGCCAGCTGTTGGGCAAGAGCTCAGGCGAGCTTCGCTGACTTGACCGGGGGTGTGGACCGCGCCGAATGCGGCGCGGTCGGGAGGGCCGCATGCGGCCCTCCCAGCAGTGGCCGCATGCGGCC
>DAHVAB010000398.1 GCA_027314825.1 Solirubrobacterales bacterium | reverse complement strand
CCACGCGCAACGATCCTTGGCCCGACGAGAAGAGCTTGAGATGGCGTCGCCGGACGCCGGCCAGAGGAGGAAAGGCCATGGATTCGATCACGCAGCCCGCCCCAGCAGACACGATCGCCGCGGACGCGGTGCTGCGCGTCAAGCGCCTGTTCACGACGCCTGGAACCGATCCGCTCGATACGGTGGAGTGGGAGCGCCGGGATGCGAGGATCGGCCACGGCGAGCGGGTCGCCTTCGAGCAGGAGGGCGTCGAGTTTCCGAAGAGCTGGTCGCAGAACGCGACCAACATCGTCGCCCAGAAGTACTTCCGCGGGCAGCTCGGCAGCCCCGAGCGGGAGAGCTCGGTCAGGCAGATGATCTCCCGGGTGGCCGGCACGATCGCCGGCTGGGGGCGCGAGCGCGGCTACTTCGCCACAGACGAGGACGGCGACGCGTTCGAGGCGGAGCTCACGCACATCCTGCTGCACCAGATCGCCGCGTTCAACTCGCCGGTCTGGTTCAACGTCGGGTTCGAGGAGAGCCCCCAGTGCAGCGCCTGCTTCATCCTCTCCGTGGAGGACAGCATGGAGTCGATCCTCTCCTGGAACACCAAGGAGGGGATGATCTTCCGGGGCGGCTCGGGCTCGGGGATCAACCTTTCTCGGATCAGAGGCTCGATGGAGCCGTTGGCCAAGGGCGGCACCGCCTCCGGGCCGGTCTCCTTCATGCGCGGGGCCGACTCGTGGGCCGGCACCATCAAGTCGGGCGGCAAGACGCGCAGGGCGGCGAAGATGGTCGTCCTCGACGTCGACCACCCCGACATCCGGGAGTTCATCTGGTGCAAGGCCAAGGAGGAGGACAAGGCCCAGGCGCTGCGCGACGCCGGCTTCGACATGTCGATCGACGGCGACGGCTTCACCTCGATCCAGTATCAGAACGCGAACAACTCGGTCCGGGTCACCGACGAGTTCATGCGGGCCGTCGAGAGCGATGAGCCCTGGCAGCCGACCGCACGGACGACCGGCGAGCCGGTCGGAGAGCCGATTCCGGCCCGGCAGCTGCTGAAGGAGATCGCCGAAGCCGCATGGCGGTGCGCCGATCCGGGACTGCAGTACGACACGACGATCAATGCCTGGCACACCTGCCCGGTCTCGGGGCGGATCAACGCTTCGAACCCGTGCAGCGAGTACATGCACGTCGACGACTCGGCGTGCAACCTCGCATCGTTGAACCTGATGAAGTTCCGCCGCGCAGACGGGAGCTTCGACGTGGAGAGCTTCGAGCACACCGTCGATGTGATGCTGCTCGCGCAGGAGATCATCGTCGGCCCATCGAGCTACCCGACCGAGCAGATCGCAGTCAACGCGCGGGCGTTTCGCCAGCTGGGCCTCGGCTACGCCAACCTCGGCGCCTACCTGATGGCCGGCGGGATGCCCTACGACTCCGATGGCGGAAGGGGCACCGCGGCCGCGATCACGGCGCTCATGACCGGCCGCGCCTACCGCCGCTCCGCGGAGATCGCGGCGGCGATCGGCCCGTATGAGCGCTATCCGGAGAACGGGGAGGACCACATCCGGGTGATGCGGATGCACCGCGACGCCGTGGCCGCCGTCGACGAGGAGCTGGTGCCCACCGAGCTGCTGTCG
>DAHVAB010000397.1 GCA_027314825.1 Solirubrobacterales bacterium | reverse complement strand
CGCTCGATACCGAGGGCGGTTCGGCATCGAGTGGAGCTACCGGATCCTCGGTCAGGCGCTCGCTCGTACCTCGAGCCGCTCCGCGGCGCTCCGCAGGCGCGCTGTGATCTCGTCTATCTGCTCAGCAGTCACCGTCGCGTCCCCTCGCATCTGTGCCGGGCACATTCTCGCGCAACCGGCGCAGCGCCGCCGCCAGAACCCCGTTGACGAACGCGGGCGCCTCCGCCGAGCAGAACCGCTTGGCCGTCTCCACCGCCTCCTCGATCGCCCCCTCCGCCGGGATCGGCCGGTCTCCCGGCGCCACGTCCGGGTGCAGGATCTCGACCAGGGCTATCCGCATGATGCTGCGCTCCAACGGCTGGATCCGACTCACGCTCCAGCCGTGCGCGTTGGCCCCGATCACCGCGTCGAGCTCCTGCGCCATGTCCGCTGCCGCGTGGGCCAGCGCGCGGGTGAAGACCGAGGCGTCGGGCGGCAGCACCTCGGTGAGCTCACGCCCCGTCAGGTCGTGCTGGTACAGCGCGAAGACCGCCGCCCTGCGCTGCTCTGCTCTGCGCAAGCGCCCTTCACGCCCTGGAGACGTATTCGCCTGTGCGAGTGTCCACGCGCACCTTCTCGCCCTCCCCCACGAACAGCGGCACCTGGATCTGGGCGCCGGTCACGAGGGTCGCCGGCTTGCTGCCGCCGCCGGAGGCCGTATCTCCGCGCAATCCGGGCTCGGTCTCCGCGACCTCCAGATCCACGGCGCTCGGCAGCTGCACCTCCGCCGGCTCGCCGTCTATGAACAGCATGTCCACCACCACGCTCGGCTCGATCCACCGCAGCTCCTGGGCCACCGTCTGCTGAGCCACCGCCAGCTGCTCGTAGGAGTCGGCATCCATGAAGTGCGCCTCGGCGCCGTCCGCGTAGAGGAACTGCATCTTGCGAGCCTCGGTATGCACGGCGCGGAACTTCTCCCCGGCTTTGAAGGTCCGGTCGATCACCGCCCCGTCGGAGGCCCTGCGCAGCTTCGTGCGCACGAAGGCGCCGCCCTTGCCGGGCTTCACATGCTGAAACTCGAGGATCTTGTAGACGGTGCCGTCGACCTCTATGTGATTCCCGCTCTTGAATTGATTTGTGCTGATCGCCATCTTCTCGTCGTGTCCGCTCTGTCGGTGGCGACAGCGTAGACGAGCGGGCGGGCGTCGCAGCGGCCCGCTGCGACGTCCTCGCCCCCGAGCGAGATCAGCAGGTCGATGTGAGCGAGCGCCATTGCGTGCACCTCGTCGTCGATCCTGGGCAGCGACCTGGCCGCGGCGACCCCGGCAGCGCTCGGCGTCGGGCTCTGCCGCCGGCGGCGGCGAGCCAGCAGGCGAACCGGTCGCGGCCTGCGCCTCGCCATCCGCTCGGCGAAATCCTCGCACGCACGAGCACGGGCGATCGTCGCCTCGGCCCCCGCGCCGCTCGTGCCGACCACGGCCGACGCGTAGGCGTACAGGTCCTGGCGATGCTCGCCGTCGAGGCGATCGTTGTAGATCCGCATGAAGGCGCCGATCACCGGGCAGACCGAGCGGGGCCTGTCGGTGAACGGCTCGCCGGCCAGCATCGAGGCCAGCTCCATCACGCACACCCCTTCCTGGGGTGAGGAGTGCTTGC
>DAHVAB010000396.1 GCA_027314825.1 Solirubrobacterales bacterium | reverse complement strand
ATCTGCGGCTGCGCCACCCGGACGCGGCGCTCGTGAGCGGACAGACCGGCGCGGGCCTCCAGGAGCTGGCCGGACGGATCGAGCGGGAGCTGCGCGGCAACCTGCGCGCCGTCCAGCTGCTCGTACCCTACGCCGACGGCCGCCGCCTGGCCGAGCTGCACGAGCTGGCCGGTAGCCTCGAGCGGCGCGAGACGCCCGAGGGCGTCCTCGTGCGGGCCCTGCTGCCCGACAGGCTGGCCGCACGCTTCGCGCGCTTCGCCGTCGCCTGATCTCCGTCTTCGCGCAACGCGGGCACGTCCACCCGCGGGGTCGATCCGGGCACGACGCTGCCCGCGCAGGCATCCCCGGAGGGGATGCCCTCAGCAACCACCCCTAACGGTCGTCGCCGCTGCCGCCGAGAACCCCGCGGCTCTGGCGGGAGAGCAGCTTCTCCAGGTTGCCGCTCGCGATCTGGTCGAGATCGAGGTCGAGCTCGGTCGCGATCTGCGCCAGATACCAGAGCACGTCGCCGAGCTCCTTGGCGATCGCTTCGCAGCGGGACGGCTCCACCATCCCGCCGTCATCGCGGATCGCCTTCTTTATCTGCTCGGCCACCTCGCCGGCCTCGCCGGCCAGCCCGAGCGCCGGGTACGTCAGCCATGCCTGGCGCGGATACTCCGCCGTCTGGCGGGAGAGCCTTTGATACTCGGATAGCTCCATCACAGGGATCGTAGGTCAGAGGCCGGCGGCACGCCGCGCGCAGCGGTGCGCCTCATCCTCCAGGGCATCGTCCAGCGGGGGCAGCGAGCCGGGGGAGACCCGCAGCGCGGTCGCGATCAGCCAATCTGCCAGCCAGCTGTTCTTCGGCAGCAGCGGACCGTGCAGGTAGGTCCCGATCACATTCCCCGTGCGGGCACCCTCCCAGCCGCTGGCGCCATCGTTGCCGAAGCCCTTGAGCACCCTGCCGAGCGGCTCTTGACCTTCGCTCAGGCGCGTGCGACCGCCATGGTTCTCGAAGCCGGCGAGCACCCGCGGCCGCTCGCCGTCCAGCTCCACCTCGATCGCGACATTGCCTATCAGCCGCTCTCCCGGCTCCCTCGCGGTCACCACGTCGAGCAGGCCGACGCCCTCGATCCTCTCGCCGCGCCCGAGCTCATAGGAGCGGCCGAGCAGCTGATAGCCGCCACAGACGGCGAGCACGACGGCTCCATCGCCCGCGGCGGCACGCAGGGCGTCCGCCTTGCGCTCCACCAGATCGCGCGCGCAGATCAGCTGATCGCGATCCTGGCCGCCGCCGAGATAGATCAGATCGTGCGCGGCGGGGGAGAGCTCCTCGCCGATGCCGCAGGACGTGAGCTCGAAGCCGATCCCGCGCCACTGGCAGCGTCGCTGCAGCATCAGCAGGTTGCCGCGGTCGGCATAGATGTTCATCAGGTCCGGGTAGAGCGCGCACACGCGCAGCGTCATCGAATCGACACGGGCGCCCGCCGTCGCGGGCAGGCGGGGGCCGGTGTCGCTCACGCGAGGCTCGCCCTCGCCTGCCCGCGGCGCACGAGCAGATCTCGAAGCTCGAGCATCGCCGTATACGTCGGCAGCACATACAGCGTGCCGCCGGGCGGCCCGTCTCCAGCGGCCTGGGCGCCGGCGGCGAGCGCTTCTCCGAGCGTCTCCGACGCGGCGGCGGGGGTGGTGGCGAGCGCTTCT
>DAHVAB010000395.1 GCA_027314825.1 Solirubrobacterales bacterium | reverse complement strand
ATCGCCTGAAGCTGATCTACATGACCCAGATCACGCGCACGCCACCCCGTTTCGCGATCCAGGTCAATTCCCGCGGACGGGTCACCCGCGACTACGCCTACTTCGTCGAGAACCGCTTGCGGGAGCGGTTCGGGATGGCCGGAGTGCCCCTGATCGTGGACTTCGTGGAGAGGGGCGGCCGGTCGCGGCCCGAGCGCGCGGATAGACTCCCCCCGTCACTGCCAGCGACTGCTAGGAAGTCGAGATCGATCTCATGAGCCAGCATTCCGACAGCGAATTCCTTTTCACCTCGGAGTCTGTCACCGAGGGACACCCGGACAAGATCGCCGATCAGATATCCGACGGGGTGCTCGACGCGGTGCTCGCGCAGGATCCCTATGGGCGGGTCGCGTGCGAGACGCTCCTGAACACCGGGCTGATCGTGGTCTCCGGCGAGATCTCCACCGAGGCCTCGATCGACATCCAGAGGATCGCGCGCGAGACTGTGCGCGAGATCGGCTATACCGACGCCGCCTTCGGCTTCGACTACGAGACCTGCGCGGTGATGAACGCGCTCGACCGCCAGTCGCCGGATATCGCGCAGGGCGTGGACGCGGCCTATGAGACCCGGCACGGAGGCGAGGGCGCGAGCGGGGACGAGCTCGACCTGGCTGGCGCGGGCGTTCAGGGGTTGATGTTCGGCTACGCCTCCAATGAGACCGAGGAGCTGATGCCGCTCCCGATCGCGCTCGCGCACAGGCTCGCCAAGCGCCTGGCGGAAGTCCGCAAGGAGGAGGTGCTCCCCTACCTGCGCCCGGACGGCAAGACCCAGGTGACCGTTCGCTACCGTGACGGCAGGCCGGTGGCGATCGAGAAGGTGCTGATCTCCACCCAGCACGCGGAGGGGATCGACTCGGAGACGCTGATCAAGCCGGACCTCTTCGAGCACGTGCTGCGCCCGGTCCTGCCGGTCGAGCTGTATGACGAGCGGGCGCTGCTGCGCAACTTCCTGGTGAACCCGACCGGCCGCTTCGTGATCGGCGGGCCGATGGGCGACTGCGGGCTGACCGGTCGGAAGATCATCGTCGACACCTATGGCGGGATGGCCCGGCATGGTGGCGGCGCCTTCTCCGGCAAGGATCCCTCCAAGGTCGACCGCTCCGCCGCCTACGCCACCCGCTGGGTAGCCAAGAACGTCGTCGCCGCCGGCCTGGCCGACCGCGCCGAGGTGCAGGTCGCATACGCGATCGGGGTGGCGCGTCCGGTCTCGGTGATGGTCGAGACGTTCGGCACCGAGCGGATCCCCCGCGCGCGAATCGCCGAGCTGGTGGACGAGCACTTCGATCTGCGCCCCGGCGCCTTCCGCGAGCGGCTGGCGCTGCACCGGCCGATCTACCAGAAGACCGCCGCCTACGGCCACTTCGGCCGCGACGATCCGGACTTCACCTGGGAGCGCACAGACAAGGCCGAGGAGCTGCGCGAGGCGGCCGGCGCGCTCGCCGTCGAGGGTGTCGCCTCCACCGCCGGCGTCTGAGGTTCTGGCGGCCTCCGTTCGGGGCGCGGCCGGCGCTCCGAACGCGGCCGCTGCGGCGGCTCGCCCCGTGATCGTTCGGGTTGAGCCGCTGACGAGCACGAGAGCGCTGAAAGGACCGTTCGACTACCTGCTGCCGGAGGGGTTTGGGGATGTCGAAGTGGGCTCCCTGCTGGTC
>DAHVAB010000394.1 GCA_027314825.1 Solirubrobacterales bacterium | reverse complement strand
CCTGCGGGCAACAGGTGGCTTGACGCGCTCACCGCCCTGAGCGGCGTACCGGCCCGGCCGAAGCTCGCGTGGACGACCGTCGCGGAGTTCGCGGGTGCCGGGCTCGAGGCGGTCAACTTCGGTCCCGGCGACCCGGCTGCCGCCCATCGGGCCGACGAGTGGATCGAGACGGCGGCGCTTGACCGCTGCCTGCGGGCGCTCGAGCGGCTGATCGCCGGGGAGCGCTGAGATGCCGCTGTCCATCCGCTCCGGGGAGCGCTGAGGTGCAGCTTTCGGCCCGCTACCGCGACGCCTCGCGCTACTCGCTCGGTGCGCTCGGCGAGGCGCGTGCGGCCGCTCGCGCCGCCGGCCGGCCGCTGATCGACCTCGGGATGGGGGAGCCGCGCGAGCCCGTGCTTGAGGCGGTCCGGGAGGCCGCGGCGGCCGCGCTGGCCCCGTACCTGCCCTACCCGCGCCCGGGCGGGACGCCCGAGCTGCGCGAGGCGATCGCGGCGTGGGCCCACCGGCGGTTCGGGATCGAGCTCGACCCGGAGCGCGAGATCATCCCGACGTCCGGGAGCAAGGAGGCGATCTTCAGCCTTCCGCAGCTGCTGGTCGACCCCGCTTCCGGTCGCGACACGGTTGCCGCGACCGTGCCCGGTTACCCGATTCCGGCCGCCAGCGCCGTGTACGCGGGCGCGCGCCTGCTCGAGCTTCCACTCCGTGAGGACCACGGCTTCCTGCCGGACCTCGACGCGATCGCCGAGGATGACTGGCAGCGGCTCGCCGTGTTCTGGCTCAACTACCCGAACAACCCGACCGGGGCGGTGATGGATCACGACTTCGTCCGCGCCCTGGCTGAGCGTGCCCGCCACTACGGCTTCGTGCTCGCCTCCGACGAGGCCTACTGGGAGCTGTGGAGCGAGCGCCCGCCGGCCTCTGCGCTTGAGCTCGAGAGCTTCGACAACGTACTGGTATTCCATTCGCTCTCCAAGCGCGGCTCGATGCCCGGATACCGCTCGGGATTCGTCGCTGGCGACCGGGAGCTGATCGCGGCCCTGCGCGCATTTCGGCTGCAGACGGGAACGGTCCCGCCCGCGTTCGTGCAGGCGGCGGCAACGGTCGCCTGGGCCGACGACGCGCAGCCGGCCAGGCTGCGCGAGCTCCTCGGCCGGCGCCGTGCCACCCTGCTCGCGGCCCTACAGGATGCTGGGTTTCGCTGCACCGGCGCCTCGGCGGTGTTCATCTGGGCGGCGGTACCTGCAGGCGTGCGCTCGGCGGCGGTCGCCGACTGGCTGCTGGAGCGTGGGGTGCTGGTCGCCTCAGGCGAGTTGTTCGGCGCCGCCGGAGACGGGTACCTGCGGATCGCAACCGTCGCCACCGATGCAGAGGTCGCGGCTGCGGCTGCCGTGATCCGCGAGTTCGCGCCCTGAGCGTAACCTCGCAGCCGGTCGCGCTCGCGTAGGCTGAGTATGTGAGCTCCAGGCTCAGACGTGGGATCGAGCAACTTGCCGGCGTCGTCGCGAAGCCTGCCCAGCAGAGCGTGAAGGCGCTGACGCGACCGACGACGGCCCCGGGGAACATGTCGATGCCGGGTCTTGGGCTCCTCGGGATCCTGCGCCGCGGCGATCTCGAGGAGGCGATTCGTGACCGCGTGATCCTCCTGACCGGCGCCTCCTCGGGCATCGGCGAGGCGACGGCGCACCGGATCGG
>DAHVAB010000393.1 GCA_027314825.1 Solirubrobacterales bacterium | reverse complement strand
ACCGCGAGGCGACCGCGCTGCTGGTCGCGATCAACTCGATCTTCCAGATCGCCGCCTACAGCCTGCTCGGCTACTTCTACATAACGCTCCTGCCGCAGTGGCTGGGCCTTCACTCCGAAGGCTTCCACGTCGGCCTCTGGCCGGTCGCGCGAACCGTGCTGATCTTCCTCGGCATCCCGCTCGCCGCCGGCTGGCTGACCCGGATCGCCGGCATCCGTGCCCGCGGACGCGAGCTCTACGAGCAGCGCTTCCTGCCCCGGATCGGCCCGATCGCGCTCTACGGCCTCCTCTTCACGATCGTCGTCCTCTTCGCCCTGCAGGGCCACCAGATCACACACCGGCCGCTCGACGTGGTGCGGATCGCGCTGCCGCTGCTCGCCTACTTCGCGATCATGTTCAGCGTCTCCTTCGGATGGGGACGCCTGCTCGGCCTCGGCTACGAGCGCACCGCCACGCTCTCCTTCACCGCCGCCTCCAACAACTTCGAGCTGGCGATAGCGGTCGCCATCGGCGTCTTCGGGGCCACCTCCGGAGAGGCGCTCGCCGGCGTGGTCGGGCCACTCATAGAGGTGCCCGTGCTGGTCGCCCTCGTCTACGCAGCGCTCTGGCTGCGCCCACGGCTCTTCGACGCCGGGGCGTCAGCCCCACCCTCCTCCCCCTCTCCCGGCGGGACCGATCGGCGGCCGAAGGCCGTGACCGGCTGAGGCCGATGGCGAGCGTCCTCTTCGTCTGCCTGCACAACGCCGGGCGATCGCAGATGAGCCGGGCGCTCTTCGAGGCCGCCGCGGACGGGCGCCACATGGCGCAGTCGGCCGGCACCACGCCCGCCGATCGCGTGCACCCGGAGGTGGCGGAGGCGATGCGCGAGCTCGGGATCGAGCTGTCCGGCCGGCGGCCGCAGCGGCTCACCGAGGAGCTCGCCGCGCAGGCGGACGTGGTCGTCACCATGGGCTGCGGGGACTCGTGTCCGTACATCCCCGGCAAGCGCTACGTCGACTGGGAGCTGCCCGATCCGAAGGGGCGGCCGCTGCCCGAGGTCCGCGCGATCCGCGACGAGATCGCCGTGCGGGTTCGCGCCCTCGTCGAGGAGCTCGACCGGGAGCGGGCCTGAGCATCCCGCCCGCGCCTGCGCGCCCGAGCGCGCACCGGACCGCGCGTGACCGCGCGCCTGCCCGCGCGTCGGCCCGCGCGCCCACCCGCGTCCAGCTATCCTGCGGGCCTCCGCCCGCGCGACCGCGATCCCGCCCGCCGATCCTGCGAAGATCTGGTGGCAATGAGCATCTACCTCGCCCGCCACGGCCAGACCGCCTACAACCACGAGCGCCGCTTTCAGGGCCGGCTGCCCGTGCCGCTCGATCAGACCGGGATCGCTCAGGCCCGCGACCTGGCCGACCGCGCGAGCCGTCACGACTTCGCCGCGCTCATCTCCAGCCCACTGCTGCGCGCCCGCGAAACGGCGGAGATCGTCGCCGAGCGGATCGGGCTTCCGATCGTCGAGGAGCCGCGGCTGATGGAGACCGACGCCGGCGAGTGGACCGACCGCACCTTCGCTGAGATCCAGGCTGAGAGCCCGGACCTCTTCGCCGCCTTCGCCGGCGGCGACCCGTCCTTCGCCTTCCCCGGCGGGGAGTCATTCGCCGAGCAGGGCGTCCGCGTCGCCGCCGCGATCGCCGACATCGAGGCCGGCACGCTGCCGGCGC
>DAHVAB010000392.1 GCA_027314825.1 Solirubrobacterales bacterium | reverse complement strand
CGTCGCCGGGACCGAAGATGCGATCCTGATGGTGGAGGCCGGCGCGAACGAGATCTCCGAGGCGGAGATCCTCGACGCGCTGGACATCGCCCACACCGAGATCAAGAAGATCTGCGCGCTCCAGCGCGATCTGGCGCAGCGCGTCGGCAAGGAGAAGATCCAGTCGGAGGCGACCGGCCTCGACGAGCGGGTTCTCGCCGCGATCAAGGCCTCGCACGGCGCAGCTCTGGACGACGCCACGCAGGTGGTCGACAAGCTCGAGCGCCAGGATGCGACCAACGCCGTCGAGGAGGCGATCCTCGCCGAGCATGCGCCGGCGGCGCCCGAGGGTGCCGGCGAGCAGGAGCGCCAGGCCGCGGCTGAGCGGCGGGCCGCGGTGCAGCTCGCGTTCAACGCATTGGAGAAGTCGATCATCCGCGAGCGGATCGCCGTCGCCAAGAAGCGCCCCGACGGCCGCGCCGCCGAGGAGATCCGCGACATCACGATCGAGGTCGGCGTCACGCCGCGCACGCACGGCTCTGCGCTCTTCACCCGTGGGCAGACCCAGGCGCTCTCGGTCGCTGCGCTCGGCACCCTGAAGGAGGAGATGCGCCTCGACACGCTCGGGCTGCAGAGCAAGAAGTATTACTTCCACCACTACAACTTCCCGCCGTTCAGCGTCGGGGAGACCGGCCGCCTCGGCCCCAAGCGCCGCGACATCGGCCACGGTGCGCTCGCCGAGCGCGCGCTCGTGCCGGTGATTCCCTCGATCGAGGAGTTCCCGTACACGATCCGCGTGGTCTCCGACATCCTGGAGTCCAACGGCTCCTCCTCGATGGCATCGGTCTGCGGCTCCTCGCTGTCGCTGATGGATGCGGGCGTGCCGCTCAAGCGCCCGGTCGCCGGGATCGCGATGGGTCTGATCAAGGAGGGTGACGACTACATCGTCCTCACCGACATCGCAGGCGTGGAGGACCATCTCGGAGACATGGACTTCAAGGTGGCCGGCACCGAGAACGGGATCACCGCGCTGCAGATGGACATCAAGATCTCCGGGGTCACCTTCGAGATCCTCCGCGACGCTCTCACGCAGGCGCGCAGCGCACGCACCCACATCCTCGGCAAGATGGCCGACGTGATCGGCACCCCGCGCGATCAGCTCAGCCAGTGGGCGCCGCGCATCCAGACGATCCAGATCGACCCGAGCCAGATCGGCATGCTGATCGGCAAGGGCGGGGAAACGATCCGCGGGCTCTCCGAGGAGTTCGAGTCCCAGATCGACGTCAACGACGAGGGCCAGGTGCTCATCTACTCCGCCAACGGCGAGCTCGCCGAGGCGCTGCTGGAGCGGATCCGGATGATGATGAAGGAGGTCGAGGTCGGCGACGAATATGCCGGCAAGGTCGTGAAGACCACCACGTTCGGCGCCTTCGTCGAGCTGGCCAAGGGCACCGACGGCCTGCTGCACATCTCGAACGTCGCTCCGGGCCGGCGCGTGGACACGGTCGAGGAGGTTCTCAACCGCGGCGACGAGGTGCAGGTGCGCGTCGTCGAGGTCGACCGCGAGCGCGGCCGGATCGGCCTGAGGCTAGCCGAGGATCCGGATGTCGCCGGCAAGACTGTCGACGAGCTCGCATCGGTCGGGACCGGCGGTGGCGGTGGTGGCGGTCGCCCCGGCGGACGCGACGGCGGACGCGACGGCGGCGATAGGGCGGCCCGCAAC
>DAHVAB010000391.1 GCA_027314825.1 Solirubrobacterales bacterium | reverse complement strand
CGCTCGATCTCATAGGCCACCTGGACGCCGAGCAGCTGGAACGGGTGCACAGCCCGATCATGAGCCCGCTCGCCTGGGATCTCGCCCACATCGCCGCCTACGAGGACCTGTGGCTCTCCCACCGACAGGCCGGGCTCACGCTGCTGCGGGGCGACCTCGCCGCCGTCTACGACGCCTTCGAGACTCCGCGGGCGGTGCGCGGGCAGGTGGAGCTGCTCGACGCGCCCGGAAGCCTTCAATACATGCGCGAGGTGCGCGAGCGGGCGATCGACGCGATCCAACGGACCGGGATCGCGGACGGGTTCCTCGTCGAGATGGTGCTCCGCCACGAGCTCCAGCACTCCGAGACGATGCTGCAGACGATGGCGATCGCGGGCCTGCTGCCCGAGCGGCTGCCGGATGAGGGGCCGCAGGACGGGCCGCTCGGATCGCTCGGGCAGGAGACGGCCGCCGATGAGTGGATCGAGCTGGAGGCCGGCGAGTTCGAGCTGGGCGCCGCCGAGACGGAGGGCTTCTCCTTCGACAATGAGCGCCCGCGCCACAGGGTGCGCCTGGCCGGCTTCCGGATCGCGCGGCGACCCGTCTCCAACGGGCAGTGGCGCCGGTTCGCCTCAGAGGGAGGCTACGAGCGCCGCGAGCTCTTCAGCGACGAGGGCTGGGCGTGGCGCCGGCAGGCCGACCCGGTCCACCATTCCGACGCCGGCCGCGGCGGCGCGCAGCAGCCGGCCTGCCACCTCTGCTTCTACGAGGCGGAGGCGATCGCCCGCTGGCAGGGCGCCCGGCTGCCGAGCGAGGCCGAGTGGGAGCGGGCCGCGCGCGCCGAGGGCCAGCCGCTGGCCGGCCGCGGAGAGGTCTGGGAGTGGACCTCCAGCGAGCTGACCGGCTACCCGGGCTTCCGTGCGCACCCCTACAGGGAGTACTCGGAGGTCTTCTTCGACTCCGGCTACCGGGTGCTGCGCGGCGGCTCGTGGGCGACCCACCCCCGCGTGGCGAGCAGCACGTTTCGCAACTGGGACCTGCCGCAGCGGCGCCAGATCTTCGCCGGTGTGCGCCTGGCAACGGATCTCTGAGGAGGAAGCATGCAGCCACCGACAGGCACCACCGACGAGGCGATCCACATCGACTCGGTGCTGGCCGACTCCGAGCAGCGCTCGCTGGCCGACGACGTGCTCGACGGGCTGACCAGGCCCTTCAAGGAGCTGCCCCCGAAGCACTTCTACGACGCTCGCGGCGCAGAGCTCTTCGACCGGATCTGCGAGCTGCCCGACTACTACCCGACCCGCACCGAGCGGCTGATCCTCGACTCCGGCGCCGGCGAGATCGCGCGGATCACCGGCGCCGTCGAGCTGATCGAGCTGGGCTCCGGCACGGCGGAGAAGACGCGGGTGCTGCTCGATGCGCTCTCCGGCGCGGGGACGCTCACGCGGTATGTGCCCTTCGACGTGACCGAGGAGATGGTCCGCGAATGCGCCGCCGAGCTCGTCGGGGAATATCCGGGCCTGGAGGTGCATGGCGTGGTCGGCGACTTCGAGCGCCACCTCGACCGGCTGCCGCCGGCGCCGGCCGGCCCCCGTCTGCTCGCCTTCCTGGGCGGCACGATCGGAAACTTCCCGCCCGGCTCGCGACGGCGCTTCCTGCGCCAGCTGGCCGGCGTGCTGCGCGCCGGCGACCATCTGCTGATGGGCACGGACCTGGTGAAGGA
>DAHVAB010000390.1 GCA_027314825.1 Solirubrobacterales bacterium | reverse complement strand
CAGCTGGCGAAGTGCTTGTCGGTCGCGAAACGGCTCATGTCGGTCCCGAACTCGCCGATCAGCATCTGCGCAGTGCGCTGTTGGATGCCGTCCAGCGAGCAGCAGATCTGGACGGCGAGCTCAAAAGGGGCGGGTCGATCCTCGTGCGGACGCTCGGCCTGGAGGTGCGCCTCGATCGCTTCGCCCAACGCGGCGATCTCCGCGTCCAGGAAGTCGATGTGGCGCAGGATCCCGCCGATCAGCAGCGTGTTCTGCGCGCCGAAGCGGCAGCCCTCGAACGCCTCGATCAGCGCCGGGCTCTTGACCTTCAGGCGACCCTTCGCCAGCGCGGCGAGCTTCTCCGGATCACGCTCGCCGGACAGGAGCGCGTCGAGCATCGACCGCCCGGAGACGCCGAGGATGTCGCTCGCGACGCAGTCGAGCTTGATCCCGGTGTCCTCCAGCGCCTTGTGCAGCCGGTTGACCTCTTGGGCGCGCTCGCGGACCAACGTCCGCCGTCGGCGCGTCAGCTCCCGCAACTCGCGGACCGGCTTGGGCGGCACGAGACTCGCCCGCAACAGGCCGAACTCCAGCAGCTGGCAGAGCCACTGCGCATCACCGACATCCGTCTTCCGCCCGGGAACGTTCTTCACGTGGGCCGCGTTGACCACCTGAACGCAGTGACGAACTCGCTGGCTGGTGGGCGTGCGGGGCGGGGATCGAGTGGCGGATGGTGATCTTGTCGTCGGCGACGAGCACGTCGCGGACGAGCAGTCGGATGATCTGCTGGCGCTGCTCGACGGTCAGCTGCTCGGCGTTGGCGCCGAGGCGCTCACGGAAGCTGTCGAGCGTGTCGGTGAGCTTGAGGTAGCTTTCGGCGTCGTGCAGCTCGGCGTCGAGCGCGTCGAGCTCGGCTTGCAGGGTCTGCTCGCGCTTGCGTAGCACGGGCGAGCGGGCGCGCAGCTCGTCGAGCGAGATCAGCTCTTCTTGGTAGGCCTCGATCAGCCGCTCGACGGCACGCCGCGCGCGCACGAGCTCGCGTTCCAGACCGGCGCGGCGGTGACCGGCGGGGTGCTCGACGCGCAGGCTCTCGAGCCGCCGCTGGATCTCCGCCCGGATCAGCGCGGGGTCGTCGAGCAGTCGCAGCACCTCGGACCAGACCAGCTCGTCGAGCTCGTCCACGCGCGCAGGGCGGTTGGCGCACACCTGCCCCTGCAGGCGCCGCGAGGCGTCGGTACCGCCGCAGCGGTAGTAGTGGTAGACGCGGCCATGGCGGGTTGTGGTCTGGGCGCGGTGGTAGGCGTAGCCGCAGCTGGCGCACACGAGGATCCCCTGCAGCAGCGACGGACGACGGGTGTTCCGCGGCGACGTTCGCTTGTTCGCCACGAGCTGCTGTTGGGCGAGCGCGAAGGTGTCCTCATCGATCAGCGCCGGCACCGGGATGTAGATCCACTGGTCGGAACTGACCCGCTCGCACGCCTGCCCGCCGTGACGCTCGCCGCGCTGACGCGTGGTGCGCGTCAGACGCGCGCGCCTCTCGGTCATGCGCGTCTTGCCGTACGCGGCTTGACCGGCGTACGCCGGGTTGCGCAGCATCGTCCAGATCGTCGACTGGCTCCAGCCCGCGGCGCCGGTCCTGGTCGGCACGCCACGCTCGCTCAGCCGGCGCGCGATCTGCCCCACCGACTCGCCGTGGCGTGCGTAGCGGTCGAAGATCTCGCGCACGAC
>DAHVAB010000038.1 GCA_027314825.1 Solirubrobacterales bacterium | reverse complement strand
TCGCGACCGCGGAGGCGGTCGGGATGGACCGCCAGGAGGTGATGCCGTTCGCGGCGGCGATCGAGCTGATCCACACCTACTCGCTGATCCACGACGACCTGCCGGCGATGGACGACGACGAGCTGCGCCGGGGGCAGCCGACATGTCATGTGGCCTACGGGGAGGACGTCGCGATCCTGGCCGGCGACGGGCTCTACGCGGAGGCCTTCCGGCATCTGCTGGCCCATCAGCGCACCCCGCCCGAGCGGCTGATCGCCGCGGCGGTCGAGCTGGCCGCGGCGACCGGCGTCGGCGGGATGGTCGGCGGCCAGTACGTCGACGTGTCCGGCGGGGCGCCGTCGGGCCCGGACGGCCTGCGCCGGCTGCACGAGCTGAAGACCGGCCGCCTGATCGGGGCGGCGGTGATCTGCGTGCTGGCACTGGGCGGGATCGACGGACGTGCGACAATGTGCTTTCGTCGTTTCGCGGCGGAGTTGGGTGTGCTCTTCCAGATCGTCGACGACATACTGGACGTCACCGGCACCGACGCCGCGCTCGGAAAGCCGAGCGGAAGCGACGAGCGGCACGGAAAGCGCACCTACATGAGCGAGTTCGGCATCGATCACGCCCGCGATCTGGCGGCGCAATCACACCGGATGGCCCGGCGGGCCCTCACCGACGCGATGGCCGCGCTGCCCGGCGACGGCGGCAGATCCAGGGAGCTCGTGCAGATAACCGACTTCATCTTCACCAGGACCTCGTGAAGGACCTCGTGAGCCTGCTCGATCGGATAGACGGCCCGGAGGACCTGAAGGCCCTCAGCGAGGAGCAGCTGCAGGATCTCGCCCAGGAGGTGCGCGAGCACATCATCGACACGGTCGGCGAGGTGGGCGGGCATTTCGGCGCGAACCTCGGCACCTGCGAGCTGGCGGTCGCGCTGCACTCGCTGCTCGCCTCCCCGCAGGACAAGGTGCTCTGGGACGTGGGGCACCAGGCCTATCCGCACAAGGTCCTGACGGGCCGTCGCGAGCGCCTGCACACGATCCGCCAGTACGGGGGCCTGGCGCCGTTCTGCTCGATCGGGGAGTCCGAGCACGACATCATGGGCGCCGGGCACGCCTCCACCTCGGTCGGGTATGCGGTCGGCGTGAAGGAAGGCATGCGGATGACCGGGCGCGAGGGCCGGGTGGTGGCTGTGATCGGCGACGGCGCGATGACCGGCGGGGTCGCCTTCGAGGCGATCAGCCAGGCCGGAGGCCTCGGCACCCCGATCGTGGTGGTGCTCAACGACAACGGGATGTCGATCGCGCCGAACGTCGGCGCGCTGTCGCGCTACTTCAACAGGGTGCGCCTCAACCCGAAGCTCTGGCATGCCAGGGAGGGGGTCGAGCGGGACCTGACGAAGCTGCCGGGCGGCATCGGGGCCGCCTTCGAGCGGCTCGGCCCGCACCTGAAGGAGTCGATCAAGGCGTTCTGGGCGCCCGGGCTGTGGTGGGAGGAGCTCGACTGGGCGTATACCGGGGTGATCGACGGCCACGACGTGCGCGCCCTGCGCTCGGCGATCGGCGAGGCGCTGACCGCGCAGCGACCGGTGGTGGTGCACATCGCGACCGTGAAGGGCAAGGGCTTCGCGCCCGCGGAGGATGGCGGGCTGGAGGGCATGGAGAAGTGGCATGCGGCGAAGCCGAGGTCGATCGTGGACGGCCTGCCCGCCAGGGCGAGCGCAGCCAAGGCGGCCGCGGATGCGGCGGCGGCGGCAGCGAGCCCGCCGCAGTACACGAAGGTCTTCGGCGACGCGCTCGTGGCCGAGTGCGAGCGCGACGAGCGGGTGATCGGGATCACCGCGGCGATGAACTCGGGAACGGGCCTGAACATCCTGCAGAAGGCGATGCCGGAGCGCTACTTCGACGTGGGGATCGCCGAGCAGCAGGCGGTGCTCTTCGCGGCCGGGCTCGCCCTGCAGGGCGTCAAGCCGGTCGCCGCCATCTACTCGACCTTCCTGCAGCGTGCCTATGACCAGATCGTGCACGACGTCTGCCTGCAGAGCCTGAACGTCGTCTTCGCGATGGACCGCGCGGGCCTGGTCGGCGACGACGGGCCCACCCACCATGGCGTCTTCGACATCGCCTACCTGCGCTGCCTGCCGAACATCGTGCTGATGGCTCCGCGCGACGAGGCGATGCTGGTGCACATGCTGCACACGGCGCTCGCTTACGACGACGGCCCGGTCGCGCTGCGCTACCCGCGCGGCGAGGCGGAGGGCGTGCCGCTGCCCGCGGTGGCGCAGGCGATCCCGATCGGCACCGGCGAGGTGTTGCGCGAGGCGAGCAGCCGTAACGGCGGCGCGGGCGCGCAGATCGGCTCCGGGCGACGGGTCGCGCTGATCGGCTACGGGAGCGGCGTCGGCAAGGCGCTCGCAGCCGCCGACCTGCTGGCCGCCGAGGGCGCGGCCGTGACCGTCGCCGACGCGCGCTTCGCCAAGCCGATCGACGCTGCGCTGATGGCCCAGCTCGCGGTCGAGCACGACCTGCTCGTGACCGTGGAGGAGGGCGTGCTGGCCGGCGGCTTCGGAACGGCGGTATGGGAGACGCTCAACGAGACCGGCCCGGGCGCCGGTGGCGTGCGGATCCTGCGTGTCGGGCTGCCCGACCGCTACGTGACGCACGGCAAGCCGGCGCTGCTGCACGAGGAGGTCGGCTTCACCGCGGAGAAGATCGCCGAGCGGGTGCTGACGGCGATCGAGCGGCACGAGTCGGCCGGCGTCGCCTGAGTCGCCCGCCCGCGCCGCCGCCCCCGCCTCTCGCTGTTGCGGCGGCCGCTTAAAGTGAAGCGGCCCGCTGGGGGGCGGGCCGCTTCGAGGGGAGGAGGGTGCTGCTGTGCTTCGGGTCGAGAAGTATGTTGACCGATCACCGGGCCGCTCACTGTGATGTCGGTCACAGAGGCCCGATCGCCTTTGCGGCGCCGCCGGGCCGGCCGGGCCGGCCGGGTGGGGCGGCGCGCTTCAGACCCGTGAGACTTCGAGCAGCCGCTCGGCCTCGCGCCGGCCGGAGAAGCCGTGGGTCTCTGTGTGCTTGCCGCCCTCCAGGTCCTTGTAGACCTGGTAGAAGTGCTCGACCTCCTCGCGGAAGGAGACGGCGAGATCGGAGATGTCCCCGATCCCTTCGTACTGGGGGTCGCGCGTGGAGACGCAGACGAGCTTTTCGTCCGGCCCCTTCTCGTCGGTCATCCCGAAGACGCCGATCGGCCGCACCCGCACCCGGCAGCCGGGGAAGGTCGGGTCGCTGGCGAGGATGAGGACGTCGAGCGGATCGCCGTCCGGGGCGAGCGTCCCCTCGATGAAGCCGTAGTCGGCCGGGTAGGTCATCGAGGTGAATAGGCGCCGGTCGAGGACGATCCCGCCCAGCTCCGGGTCGTACTCGTACTTGTTGCGGGATCCCGCGGGGATCTCCACGAATGCGATGGCTTCGGTTATGGATTCGTTCACCGGGCGATCCTATCGTGAGGATGCGCCGCGCCGCCGGGGGTGGGCACCGGCTACCGTGCTCGGGAGATGGCCAGGCGCCGGCTCGACACGATCCTCACCGAGCGCGGGCTCTTCGCATCGCGCACGCAGGCGGCGCGGTCTGTGATGGCGGGCGAGGTGCTGCTCGGGGAGGGCCGCCGGGTCGCGGCCAAGCCGTCGGAGATGGTGGATGAGGACGTGCTCGTGCAGGTGCGCGAGGCGCCGCCGTATGTCTCCAGGGGAGGGGTCAAGCTCGCCAACGCGCTGCGCGAGAGCGGGCTGGCCGTCGAGGGAAGGCGCGCGCTCGACGTGGGCGCCTCGACCGGCGGCTTCACCGACTGCCTGCTCGCACACGGCGCCGCCGCCGTGGTTGCGCTGGATGTCGCATATGGCCAGCTGGACTGGAGGTTGCGCAGCGATCCCCGGGTGCACGTGATCGAGAGGGTCAACGCGCGCGCGCTGCGGCCGGAGACGCTGCCCTACAGGCCCGATCTGGCAGTGGTGGATGTGTCGTTCATATCGTTGGCGAAGGTGCTGCCGGCCGTGATCGGCTGCCTGGCCGAGCGCCACGACGTGCTGGCGATGGTCAAGCCGCAGTTCGAGGTGGGCCGCGCGCGGGTCGGCAAGGGAGGGGTGGTGCGCGATCCGGCCCACCGTCGCGCGGCGCTGGTCGAGGTGGGCAGGGCGGCCGTCGCGATGGGAGAGCGGGTCCGGGGCTTCTACTCCTCGGGGCTGCCGGGGCCGAAGGGCAATCGGGAGACGTTCGTATGGCTGGCCGCCGGGAGCGGCGGCGGGGAGCGAGGCGATGTTGAGGCGTTGGCGCGGCGGGTGGAGCCCTGACCGCGAGCGCCTCCGGGCGGCGCAGCGGCTACCGTTCGGGGGCCGATGCGCCAGGTGACGGTCTTCACCCATAACCGCCCGGAGCAGACCGGGGCGGCGCTGCAGCTGTTGATCGAGCAGGCGCGCCGCCACGGGGTGCTGCTGCGCTTCGATCCCGAGGAGACGGCCAAGCACCGGCTCGCGCCCGCGGAGGGGATCCTGCTGGATGCGCCGTGGAGCGACGAGGTCGAGCTCTGCTTCGTGCTGGGCGGCGACGGCAGCATCCTGCGCGCGCTGCGCCACTATGCGGGCACGGGCGTGCCGGTTTTTGCGGTCAACTTCGGCGAGATCGGCTTTCTGGCGAGCATCGAGCCGGACGGGCTGCGTGAGGGCATAGATGTAGCGTTCGCCGGGAGTTACGAGCTGATGCGCCTGCCCGCGATCGCACTGGAGACCGCGGTTGGTGTGGAGCACGCGGTCAACGACATCGCGATCCATCGCAGGATCGGCAGTCGGGTCGCCGATCTCTCCTACTCGTTCGACGGGGAGGAGCTCGGCAGCGTGCGCTGCGACGGCCTGGTGGTCGCGACGCCGGCCGGCTCGACGGGGTACAACCTCTCCAATGGGGGCCCGATCGTGGCCTGGGGGGTTGAGGGGCTGGTGGTGTCGTTCATCGCCGCCCACACGCTGACGGCCCGCGCGCTGGTGGTGGGCCCGCGCGACCGGCTGACGGTGCGCAATCGCTCGCGAGAGCCGCTCGCCGTCGCCGTCGACGGCCGCCCGGTGGATGAGCTGGCCCCTCAGGGCGCGCTCACGGTCGGCTTCCTGGAGGAGGACTGCACGATCGCGCAGCTGCCGGGCGCCTCCTTCTATGGGCGTCTGCGCGAGAAGTTCGAGCGGCTCGCGCGCTGAGCGGCCGCCGGGCGCGGTGGCCGGCGGCCGCGAGCGTGCTGACTCGGGCGTCCCTGCTCAGGCCGCCCTGCGGTCTTCGTGGCCGTCGTCCTTGCCGGACGGCTGCAGCGAGTCGATGAAGTTGTCGAGCTGCGTGCGCGAGAAGCGGCGCTGCCCGCCCGGGGTGCGGTAGTAGGGGAGATGCCCGGCGTCCGCCCAGCGGCGGACCGTCGCGAGTGAGACGCCCAGGTAGCGGGCGGCCTGCGAGCTCGTCAAGACGAGGCGCCGGGTGTCGGGCTCGGGACGGCGCGGGGCCGGCCCGTCTGCGTGGCTGTGGATGTCGCTCTGATCGCTCATGGCCAGGAGATCGGCGGTCTGGCACGGGAAGTTGAGCCCCGTCCATCTTTGTGGACGTTTGGCCGGCGAAGCCTGCAGATGGGCGCATCCGTGGTTTGTGCGGACGTCGCCTCAGAGCTGCGCATTCCTCTCATAAGCAAGAAATCCTGCAATAACCGCGGCAGAGCTGCGCATGTCCGTGTAGACCGCTAGTATCCTGGAAGAACCTACTCAACCCTCATCGCAAAGGCTTCGAGGATGGAGGCCGTCGCGAAGAAGCGGATGGGTCCCACGCGACGAAAGGAGTCCGGCAATGTGGTGGAAAGTCTGAGTAGCCGTCTTGTGACCGCCAGCGAATGGCGATCGAGCTGAGAGGCGTCACCGAGGTGACGCCTTACGCTCTTAAAGGGCCGGGATCGACCTGGGCAGCCCGTAGAGCACGGTCACGCCGCGTCCTACCAGCCGGGATGCGGTCGCTCGCTCAGGAGGTCGGGGCGGCGAGCGCGCGGGCGCGGCGCTCGAAGGCGAGCTCGCGCTCGAAGTCGGCCTCTTCGCCGCGTGTGAATGCTGCTGCGCCTTCGCGCTCGGCCAGCGCCACGAAGCTCTCGACCAGCTCGGAGTCGAGCTGCTTTCCAGCGACCCGCCGCAGCTCCCCGAGCGCGTCCTGCGGGGTCATCGGGGAGCGGTAGGAGTCGCGGACGGTGAGCGTGTCGTAGACGTCGCAGACGGTCAGCAAGCGGGCGAGGTAGGGGATCTCGTTGCCGATCAGCCCCGCCGGGTAGCCGCCGCCGTCGACCTGCTCGTGGTGGTAGAGGATGATCTCCGAGATCGGCCCGTAGCCGTCGAGCCGCCCGACCAGAGTGGCTCCGTCCTGGGGGTGGCGGCGGATCATCGCCCAGTCCTCGTCGGAGAGGATCTCCGCGTGCAGGATCCTGTCGGGCAGCGCGAACTTGCCGATGTCGTGGAGGAGGGCGGCCGTGTGGACGAGATCCTGGTCGGCCTCGCTGCAGCCGACCTCCTTTGCAAGCGCCCGGGAGTAGCGGGCGACCGACGCGGCATGGCGAGCCGCGGCGCGGTCGCGCAGAGCAAGAGTCTCGACCAGGGTCGCCAACACCCCCAACTGAAGCGATGCGAGGTGGATAGAGCGTGCCTCCAGCTGCTCTGCTCGGTCCTCTGATCTCAGAAGGGCGATGGCTAGGTACTGGAAGATGAGAACTACGATCACGGTCCCAAGCAGTACCGGGAACCCGAGGTTGGTATAGGCAGTCGCCAAGATCGCCGCTAGAATTGCGGCGGCCAACTGGCTCGGCAGCATCGGCACGAGTTGAGTCTGCACCTGGCTGATGACCCCGGTCCCGTTCGACACGCGAGTATGGATCGCGACCAGGAAGAAGTTCAGGACTAGCACGGCGGCAAACACCGCGAACACGACGAGGGCGAAAGTCGGGCTGCGGAGTGCATGTTCGTTGCCGGGCGTGTGCGCGTCTCCAATGAGCAGCCGGCTCAGGAGCGCGCCGAGCAACATGCAGGTTGCGTAGGCAGCAATGTTTTTGATCCAAGCGGCGGGCGGTGGTCGGCGAATGAGGGCATCGACGGCCGCCGCGACCAGGCCGATGAGGACGGCTGGTGCCGGCCCGAGCAGCGGCATCGCCAGCACCATCCCGATGAACGACGCCGCCAGCGTCTGGTTGCCGATTGTCACCGTCATGCGCTCGCCGACCGCGCTGAGCACCAGCAGCAATGCGAAGAGCTGGAGGGGCTGCCAATCCTCCGGACGGTAGGTGAGGATTGCGCCAGCGATCGCGCCGGCTAGCAGCAGCACCTGAGCGCCGAGGTACACGATGTAGGTGCGTGGTCGAACTGAAGGCATGTGGATTATGGGCTGGCGAGGACTGTCGTCTCCATCGGCATTGACCATGTCGTCCTAAAGGTGCGGGCTACAGGTTCGACGGGCGCACAGGTGTGGGAAGAACGCTCGACCGCGGACATCGTCCAGTGGCCGGCGGATTCATCGCGTGAGGGCCTCGACGTGAGCCGTTCTAGCCTGCTCGTCAGTCTCGGAGAGGCGTGAGGCGGGCAGGCGCAAGAACGCGATCGTCGCCAGCATCACGATCCCGCCCGCCGTCCACAGCGCCACCCGCGTCGAGGTGAGCGCCGCGAACGTTCCGCCCAGCGCGAAGCCGATCGCGGGACAGATCGCGCCCATCGAGCCGATCGCGCCCATCAGCCGTCCCTGCAGTGCCGACGGCGTCAGCCTCTGCACCGCGCTCACCAGCGCCGGCCATTGGATCCCATTCCCCACCCCGCCGACCAGCGCGGCGGGACACGCGAGGGCCAGGGTCGGGGCGGCGGCGAATCCGACGTAGGCGACGCCCACGAGCAGGGTCCCAACCGTGAGGATCGGTCCCAGCGTGCGCGTCACAGAGCGCGCGAACACGATCGAGCCGATCGCGGCGCCCAGCCCCCACAGCCCGAGCAGCAGGCCGAGCCCGGCGTCGCCGGCCGCGAGCGTCGACTTCGCATAGACCACCTCGACCGGCTCGACCGAGGCGAACACCGTGACCGCCATGGCCTCCGTCACCAGCAGCACGCGCAGCGCCGGCATCTCGCGGATGTGCTGCCACGCCCCCGCCAGCCGGGAGCGAACCGACCCGCCCTCGCCGGCGGCTCCGTCGGCGGTTCGCAGTCCCATCAGGAGCAGGCCGCAGGCCATGAAGCTGGCGGCATCCACCAGCAGGGCGACAGGCCCGCCCGCCAGATGAACGACAACGCCGCCGATCGCCGGTCCCACCGCGAAGCTCGCCATGAACGCCACGTTCAACGAGGCGTTCGCCCGCCTCTGCGCCGCTTCCAGCGAGCCCGGACGCTCCTCCGCGATCCGTGCCGCGGTCGCCCGCACGAGCGCGGTCGCCGCGACGGCCGCGATGCCATCCAGGGCGACCAATATGAGCACCCCCGGCAGCCAGAAGCGCCATATCAACGCGGCCAGGCCGAGCGTCAGCACCCCCTCAACCACATACAGCGCCGCGAGCCGGCCGCGCCCCGCCGAGCGCTCCACCCGCACCACCAGCACCGGCGCCAGCAGCGCCGGCAGCAGCCCCCGCGCGATGAACAGCGCCGCGGTCGCGACAACGCTTCCGGTCGCGTCATACACCCCGACCGCGAGCGCGACATAGCCAAACCACGTACCCAGTTCGTTGACCGTGTACGCGAGCAGGATGCGTCGCATGCAAGATGACTTCGGCAGCAAGACGACCTCGCTGTAGCCGTGGGCCGAAGGCCCCAACCCCAGTTGAAGGTGGACGGAGCCAGCGATTCTAGGACGCGCCTGGGACGGTTCGCGGCTGCGAGCCCCCACCACGCTACCCGCTCGCGGCTCCGCCGCGTCAAAAGAAAGGACGCGGCGGGGCCGGGGTGGGGAGGGAAGTCCTAGACGGAGGCTGTCGCGCCGAGCGCGACGACCGGAAGACGGGGGTGGCGACTGCCGAGCAGATGGATCACCGACTCGGGCGGGCTGCCTTCGAGATCGCCGGCGAGCATCACCATCCGGCTGGACGCGGCGTGCTCCAGCACCTCCCACCGCGCCTCGGCCTCATGGAAGCAGGTGCCTGCGGGCAGGCGCTCGGCCAGCTCCTCCAGCAGCGCGCGGCGGCGATCGGCGTCGCCCCCGGCCACCAGGATGCTGCTCGGCCGCTCCTCCACCAGACGCAGCGGCGGACGCTCCGCCGCCGGCTCGACGCCATAGCCATTGCCCTGCAGCACCCGCAGCTCACGGCCGCGGCGCCGGGGTCCGGTCGCGCTCACTGTCTGGGGCGATCTCACACGGACAATGATGGGGCCTGCGGGGCCGTTTGTCTGTCGGGCGCAGGGTGCCGATCTTGTAGTCCCAAACGGGCAGATCGGTGTAGGCGTAAAGGTCCGCCCGCCATCTCGACTCCCGCCCGGCGCCGGCCGCCGGCGCTCTTCAGCGGCGCCGCCGAGCGCGATCCGCTCCCTTCGCAGCGCTCTGCTGCTGCGAGATCCCGCCGAGCCTGTACCTTGTGCTCAGCATGCGCGAAGGCACGCCCGGAGTCGACCGACCCATAGACGTGATCATCGCCGACGATCACGCGGTCGTCCGCGACGGCATCCGGACCGTCCTCGAACGTCAGGACGGCGAGTTCAACGTCGTGGCCGAGGCGGCCGACGTTCCCGCGACCGTGCGCGCCGTCAAGGAGCACATGCCGGACCTCCTGACGCTCGACCTGACGATGCCGGGCGGCTCCAGCCTGGCCGCTCTACCACAGTGCTTCCTCGCCCACCCCGACCTCGCGGTCGCGATCCTCACCATGCGCGAGGACCCCGAGTACGCCCGCCAGGCGCTGCGCGCCGGCGCCCGCAGCTACGTCCTGAAGGAGGCCGAGCCGGCCGAGCTGCTGCAGGCGTTCCGCCTCGCCGTGGCCGGCCGCAACTACCTGCACCCCCGGCTCGGCGCAGCGATGGCGACCGGCCAGGAGGGCGGCCAGGGCCCGGCGCTCTCAGACCGCGAGCGGGAGGTCGTCCGCCTGATCGCGCTCGGCCACACCAACCCGGAGATAGCCGATCAGCTGCATGTTGCCGAGCGGACCGTCAAGACGTACCGCGCGCGCGCGATCGAGAAGCTCGGCTGCTCCTCGCGCGCCGAGATCACGGCGGCGGCCCGCAGGCTGGGCCTCGTCGAGTAGCGCTCGCGCTCTCAGCCGGCGACGGCGGCGGCGCGGCCGGCCAGCGGCACGGTCAGCCTTACCAGGGTGCCGCCGCCCGGCGCGGGCTCCACGACCAGCTCGCCGCCGACAAGCTCCGCGCGTTCGCGCATGCCGCTCATCCCGAAGCCGCCCTTGAGCTGCTCCTCCGGGCTGCGCGCGGCCGGGTCCGGCACGCGGCCTCCCGGCAGCCCGCGGCCGTCGTCGCTCACCGAGGCGCGCACCGCGCCGTCTCTGACATGCACCCTCACCACCGCGGAGCTCGCCTGCGCGTGGCGGCTGACATTGGTCAGCGCCTCCTGCACGACCCTATAGAGGGTGCTCTCCAGCTCCGGGTCCAGGCGCCCATCCCCATCGCCGTCCACGCCGGTGAGGTCGATCTCGGTGCTCACGTCGAGAGCGTCGATCGCCTGCGCGCGCCGGGCCAGCGCCTCCACCGCCGCCCTCAGCCCCAGATCGTCGAGCGCGGCCGGGCGCAGCTCGGGGATCAGGTGGCGCAGGCCTTCGATCTCCAGGCCGAGGCCCTCCAGCACCGCGTCGACCGCGCCGCTGATCGCGTCGGCGTCGCCCGCTTCCCGCGCGTTGGCGAGCTTCAGCCTGAGCGCGCCGAGGCCCTGCACCGTCTCGTCGTGGATCTCCCGCGCCCAGCGGGCCCGCTCCCGCTCGCGCGCCTCCATGCCGAAGCGCAGCCGCTTGATCTCCACCGAGCGCTCTGCGGCCAGCCGCTGCGCCACGCTCTCCGCGAACGCGGCGAGCGCCTGGCGGTCGGGCCCGCGGAAACCGCCGCCGCGGCGCAGCGCTATCACCAGGCCGCCGCCGTGGCCCTCCATGCTCAGCGGCTCCGCGAGGGCGGCCCTCGCCTCCAGGCCCAGCTCGTGCAGCCATGCGGCTTCCCGCCCGCGCGGGCGCTCCAGCGAGAGCGGGCGGCCGGTCAGGTACAGCTCGCCGAGCGCGCTTCCCTGCACCGGCATGATCCGCAGCCGCACCGATCCCTCGCCGGAGTGCGCGCCCACGCGCAGCTCGCCCTTCTCCTCCACCAGGATCAACAGCGTGTCCGCGTCCAGCAGTGCGCGGCCGCGATCGGCCATCAGCCGCAGCAGCCACAGCTCCGAGCCGGCCAGCATCAGTCGGTCTCCGGTCCGCCGTTGGCCGACGGCACCACTCCCGCCGCCGCCCGCACCTCTTCGATCAGGCGCTGCGCGCTCCACGTCGGCTGCCACGCGGCGATGCTCACCGCCACCGACAGCGGCTCACGTCGCCCGCCCGCCTCGATCTTGATCGCGTGCAGCCGAGCGAGACCGCGCCGTGCGACCGCCTCGCCGGCGGTGGCGTCGGCCCCAGGCAGCAGCATCAGAAGCTCGCTCTCGAGCAAGCACCCGATCCGGTCGAAGCGGCGTGCCTGCCCGAGCAGGGCGTCGCAGGCGTGCAGCAGCGCGCGCTGCGCCAGCTCGGCGCCGTGAGCATCTTCGATCGCGGCGAGATCGGCCAGACGCACCATCAGGCAGCAGAGCGGAGTGCCGTGGCGCATGCAGCGTGCGACCTCCTCCTCCAGCCGCTCGTCGATCTCCGCGGCGTCGAGGCAGCGGCTGCGCTGCTGAGCGGGACGATGCCCGCCGCTGCCCTGCGGCCGATGCTGCCCGGTGGCATCCATGCCGTGGCGCTCGCCGACTCCGGTGCCGGTTGGCGTCATCCTCCGTGAATCCGGGTGCGGGCCATGGTGCAATTGTGACGCCTCGCGGGGCGGATCGCAGTGCGGCTCCTGGGGTGGCTCTTGGGGTGGCTCGTGGGGTGGCTCGC
>DAHVAB010000389.1 GCA_027314825.1 Solirubrobacterales bacterium | reverse complement strand
CGCCCGCCGACCCCGCGCGCTCACCGGGGCGCCCGCCGGCCTGGCACGCCCGCCGGCCCGGCACGCTCACCGGCCTGGCGCGCTCACCGGCGCGCTCACCGGCCCGACACGCTCACCGGGGCGCCCGCCGGCCCGGCACGCTCACCGGCGCGCCCGGCTCCACGGCCCGCGGCGGCGGCATGTAGGCTTCCGCAAGGGAGACTGGCCAGGCAGCCAAAGGAGAGCTATGGACCTCGACGACACACCGCAGCAGGCCGAGTACAGGACGAAGGTCCGCGGCTGGCTGGCAGAGCATGCGGGGCAGGCCCCGGCGCAGCGGCGGGCGGGCGCCGTCGGCGATGGCGAGGAGGAGCAGCGCTACAGCGCGGCGCGGCGCGCCTGGCAGGGCACCCTGGCGCAGGCCGGCCTGGCCGGGGTCACCTGGCCTGAGGCGTACGGGGGTCGGGGGCTCGGCCCGATCGAGCAGGTGATCGTAAATCAGGAGATCGCCGCCGCCGGGGTGCCGGGGATCCTCGACGCGATCGGCGTGGGGATGCTCGGCCCGACGATCATCGCCCATGGCTCCGAGGAGCAGAAGGAGCGCTACCTGGGGCCGATGCTGCACGGCGAGGAGGTGTGGTGCCAGCTCTTCTCAGAGCCCGCCGCCGGCTCGGACCTTGCCGCGGTGCAGGCCAGGGCTACCCAGCAGCCGGATGGCAGCTGGACGCTCAACGGGCAGAAGGTGTGGACGACCAACGCCCAGTTCGCCTCCTTCGGGCTGCTGCTGGCGAGGACCGACCCGGATGTGGCCAAGCACAAGGGCCTGACCATGTTCATCGTGCCGATGGACGCGGCGGGGGTGACGGTGCGAGGCCTGCGCCAGATCTCCGGCGAGGCCGAGTTCAACGAGGTCTTCTTCGACGACGTCAAGCTGGCGGCCGACGCGGTCGTGGGCGGGGTCGGGGCCGGCTGGGGCACGGCGCTGACCACGCTGATGTTCGAGCGGGTCACGATCGGGCTCGGGGGCGAGGGGCTCGGCTACAACTCCGACCGCTTCGCCGGGCCGATCGCCGCGGACGACGAGGCGCGCCGCGACCCGGCCGTCCGCCACCGGCTCGGCGAGATCGCGAGCGACCTGCTCTCAGTCAGGTTCACCGGCTACCGGACGCTCACCGCGCTGCAGCGGGGGCAGATCCCCGGCCCGGAGGCGGGGCTCGCGAAGGTCACGATCGTCAACGCGGCGATCGCGGCCGGCGAGCTGATCGCCGATGTGATCGGACCGGACGCGCTCGCCGACGGCGGCGAGTGGTCGTACCTGATCTCGTTCCTGCCCGGGCTGAAGTCGGCCGGCGGGACTGAAGAGATCCTCCGCAACACGGTCGGGGAGCGCGTGCTCGGCCTGCCGCCGGAGCCACGCCTGGACAAGGGCATCCCGTTCTCCGAGCTGCGCGCGAAGGAGGGCTCGAAGGCATGAATCTCGCACTCTCAGACGAGCAGGTGCTGCTGCGCGAGGCCGCGCGCGACGCGCTCTCGCGAACCAGGACCCTGGAGGCCGCGCGCGAGGCGCTCGACGGCGAGGCGGAGCTGCCGGACCTGTGGAGCACCGCCTGCGAGGCCGGCTGGCCCGGCCTCCTGATAGACGAGGAGCGCGGCGGCGCGGGCCTCGACGCCTTCGACGCGATGCTCGTGCTCGGCGAGTGCGGGCGCGCGCTCGCCTCGGTGCCGCTGCTC
>DAHVAB010000388.1 GCA_027314825.1 Solirubrobacterales bacterium | reverse complement strand
AGGAGCTCCGTCTGGCGGACGATCTCCGCCTTTATCCCCCGTTCGATGAAGCGGAAGGAGTTCATGTTCTTCAGCTCTGTCTTCACCCCCAGCTCATCCGAGCCGGCCGGCCGCAGCGAGATGTTCGCGTCGCAGCGCAGCGAGCCCTCCTCCATGTTCACGTCGCTGACGCCCAGCCGGCGCATCGTCGCTCTCAGCAGCTTCAACCACTCGCTCGCCTGCTCGGCGGAGCGGATGTCCGGCTCGGTCACGATCTCCGCCAGCGGCGTGCCGCCCCGGTTGAAGTCGACGATGCTCGCATCGGAGCCGTGGATCCGCCCGCTCGCGCCGAGGTGGATCAGCTTCGCCGCGTCCTCCTCCAGGTGCACCCGATGTATGCGCACCTCCCCCAGCCGGCCGCCCCTGCACAGCGGCTCGTCGTACTGGGAGATCTGGTAGCCCTTCGGCAGGTCGGGATAGAAGTAGTTCTTGCGATGGAAGATCGATCTCGGCGCCAGCTCGCAGCCGAGCGCCATCCCGATCATCAGCCCGAAGTGCACCGCCTTCGCATTGGCGACCGGCAGCGCGCCCGGCAGGCCGAGGCAGACGGGGCAGGTGCGGGTGTTCGGCGGCTGCCCGAAGGAGAGCTCGCAGCCGCAGAACATCTTCGTGGCCGTCGAGAGCTGGATGTGGATCTCCAGCCCGATCACCGGCTCGTAGGCGGACGTGCTCATCCGCCGCTCCACGCCCGAGCGCCGCCCGGACGGCCGGCCCGGCTGCAGCGCGCAGCGCGGCTCACGCGAACGCCGCCGATCCGTCGAAGCCGATCGCCTGCTCCAGCGCGTGGGCGACGTCCAGCATCCGCCCCTCGCTGAACGCCGGGCCAGCGATCTGCAGCCCGATCGGCAGCCCGCTCGCCGCATCCCCCGCCTGCCCGCTGAGCCCGCAGGGAATCGACATGGCGGGAATCCCGGCCAGCGACATCGGGACGGTGAAGTAGTCGTTCAGGTACATCGCCCACGGGTCGCCGGTCATCGCTCCAAGCTCGAAGGCGACGGTCGCCGAGGTCGGCGTGAGGATGAGATCCACGTGCTCGAACGCGCGGGCGAAGTCCTCGGCGATCCTCGTGCGCACCCGCTGCGCGCGGCCATAGTAGGCGTCGTAATACCCGGCCGAGAGCGCGTAGGTCCCGAGCATGATCCGCCGCTTGACCTCTGCCCCAAAGCCGTCGTGACGGGTGCTCTCATACATCTCCAGGAGGCCCCGCTCGTCCTGGGCGCGCATTCCGTAGCGCACCCCGTCGAAGCGGGCGAGGTTGGAGGAGCACTCGGCCGGCGCCAGCACGTAATACGCGGCCAGCGCGTGGGGCGCATGCGGCAGCTCGATCTCCTCGATCACCGCCCCGAGCCGCTCCGCCGTCCGCAGCGCCTCCTCGAACGCGCCTCGCACGCCCGGTTCGATCCCGCCGGAGGCATCCCCCCCGGCGCCGAGCTCCGCGGCTACGCCCAGCCGCACGCCCGCCAGATCGGTGCGCGAGGGCATCGCGATCGGCTCGGGGAGGCGCAGCGAGGTGGCGTCGCGCCGATCCCGGCCCACCATGTGAGAGAGCAGCAGCGCGGCGTCGGAAACGTTGCGGGCCATCGGACCGGCCTGATCCAGCGAGGAGGCGAACGCGATCATCCCGTAACGCGAGACCGCGCCATAGGTCGGCTTCACGCCCACGATCCCGCACAGGGC
>DAHVAB010000387.1 GCA_027314825.1 Solirubrobacterales bacterium | reverse complement strand
TGAGGGTTGGCCCGAACCTCGGATCGCATGGTAGGGGATCGCCGGGGCGGCGGGGCGGGGCGGTAGGCTGGGGGTGGATGCCCAATCGACTGGAGAGCTCGACCAGCCCGTACCTGCGCCAGCACGCCTCCAACCCCGTCGACTGGCTGCCCTGGGGGCCGGAGGCGCTGCGGCGAGCCAGGGAGCAGGACCGGCCGCTGCTCGTCTCGATCGGCTACTCCTCCTGTCACTGGTGCCATGTGATGGCCGAGGAGTCATTCGAGGACGAGGAGATCGCGGCTTCGATGAACGCGAGCTTCGACTGCGTGAAGGTCGACCGCGAGGAGCGGCCCGACATCGACGCGATCTACATGGACGCCCTCCAGTCGATGACCGGTCAGGGCGGCTGGCCGCTGAACATCTTCCTGACGCCCGAGCAGGACCCCTTCTACGGCGGCACCTACTTCCCGCCGCGACCCCTGCACGGCATGCCCTCCTGGCCGCAGATCCTGGAGGCGGTCGCCGAGGCATGGCAGGAACGCTCCCCGGAGATCCGCGATGGCGCGCGGGGGATGCGCGAGCGACTCGCCGGGGCGGCGGCGCTGCAGCCATCCGCGCAGCCATTGGACCCGACCGCCCTCACCGACGCCCTCCAGGGGCTCTCCCGCAGCTTCGACCGGCGAAACGGAGGGTTCGGCGGCGCGCCCAAGTTCCCGCAGCCGACCGTCATCGAGCTCCTGATCTCAGAGGCATCCCTCCAGGCCGCGCACGGGCCGGACGGCGGTCCGGCCGCCGAGATGGCGCTGCACACACTGGAGGCGATCGCCTCCGGCGGCATCCACGACCTTCTCGGCGGCGGCTTCCACCGCTACGCCGTCGACGCCACCTGGACGGTCCCACACTTCGAGAAGATGCTCTACGACAACGCGCTGCTCGCCAGGGCCTTCCTGCGCGCATACAAGCTATCCGGCCGGGAGCGGATGCTGGAGTGCGGCGTGGGCGCGCTGGACTTCGCGCTGCGCGAGCTCTCCACCCCCGAGGGCGGCTTCTGCTCCGCGCTGGACGCCGACTCCGGCGGGGTCGAGGGCGCCTTCTACGTCTGGACGCTCGCGCAGCTGCGCGAGGAGCTCGGCGCCGATGCGGACGTGGCGATCGCCTGGACCGGGGCGAGCAGGCGCGGCAACTTCCAAGACCCCCGCAATCCCGCACCGGGGCTCAACGTCCTCACCGACCGCTCCCCCGGGACGCGCCCCGACCCCGAGGTCGCGCGGCGGATCCGCGAGCGGCTGCTCGCCGCCAGGCAGCGGCGCGTGCGACCGCAGCGCGACGAGAAGTGCCTGACCGCCTGGAACGCGCTGATGATCTCCGCGCTGGCGGAGGCTGGCGCGCTGCTCTGCGCGTCCGGCGCGCCGGACGCGGTGGCGCAGCGGGCACCGCAGATCACCGGCGAGCGGCTGCTGGCGGCGGCCGTCGCCTGCGCGGAGCTCTTCACCGGCAGCCGCATGCGCGACGGCCAGGGCAGGCTGCTGCGCAGCTGGAGCGCGGGCCGGGGCAGCCTGCTCGGCTACCTGGAGGATCACGCCTTCATGGTCGAGGCGCTGATCTCCCTCTACGAGGCGAGCTTCGACCCACGCTGGCTGACCGAGGCGCGCAGGCTGGCCGAGGAGATGATCGCCCGCTTCGCCGACCCCGACGGAGGCGGCTTCTTCTCCACCGCCTCCGATGCGAAGCCGCTGATCGCGCGGCGCAAGGACATCGACGACAGCCCGATCCCGTCCGGCTGCGCG
>DAHVAB010000386.1 GCA_027314825.1 Solirubrobacterales bacterium | reverse complement strand
CCGGGAACGGCAGGTCTCATACGGCGGCAGCGCCCTGCTGCTGTGCGCGCCATGCGGCGGCATAGGCGCCGTTCTGCCGCAGTAGGCTGGGATGCGTCCCACGCTCGACGATGCGCCCACCGTCGAGCACCACGATCTCATCGGCGTGCACGACGGTCGAGAGCCGATGCGCGATCACCACGGTGGAGCGGTGCTCGGAGATCTCGCGCAGGCTCGCCAGGATGTCCTGTTCGGTCCGGCTGTCGAGCGAGGCGGTGGCCTCATCGAAGACATAGAGGATCGGGGAAGTCAGAACCGCCCGGGCGATCGAGACGCGCTGGCGCTCTCCGCCGGAGAGCTTCACGCCTCGTTCTCCGACCCGGGTCTCGTAGCCGTCCGGGAGGCTCATGATGAAGTCGTGCAGGTGGGCGATGCGGGCGGCCCGCTGAATGTCGGCGAGGGTCGCCCCCGGGCGGCCGAGCGCAATGTTGTAGGCCAGCGAATCGTTGAAGAGCACGCTGTCCTGGGGCACCACGGCGATCGCCCGGCGCAATTGCGCCAGGGACAGATGGGCTATCGGTACGTCATCGAGCAGGATCCGCCCCTCATCCGGCTCGACCAAGCGCACCAGAAGCCGCACGAGGGTCGATTTGCCCGATCCGCTCGATCCCACGACCGCGAGCGTGCGCCGGGCCTCGAGCCTGAAGCTGATGTCGCGGAGCACGGGGCAGCCGCTGCGATACGACAGGCTCACCTGGTCGAAGGCCAGTGCGCCGGGTCCGGCGGCGGCGCCGGAGCGGCTTTGGGTGGCCGGTTCGGGCGTCTCGCGAAACAGCCCCAGCATCTTCTCCAGCAGGGCCAGGCCCTGGGAGAAACCCTGCGCGGCGTAGCCGAGCGTCTCGACGGGCCGCGCCAGCTGGAGCATGTAGGTGTTGACGAGGACGAAGTCGCCGATGCTCATGCGGCCGTTGCGCACATCGACCGTGGCGTACCAGGTGGTTGCGGCGAGAAACGCCGCGAAGATGCTCGCCACGAGCAGGCCGTTGCCGGCAAAACGGCGATAGAACGCGATCCATTCGCGCTCGCTGCGCGCCATGGCCCGTCCGACCCGCTCCTGTAGCGCCGATTCCGCGGCGAAGTACTTCACGGTCTCATAGTTGAGCAGGCCGTCGGTGAGGGCCGCGCCGGCTTGCACTCGGGCATCCGCCGCCGCGCGCGCGGTCTCGGCAAGAGTCACCGCCGAATAGCCGAAGACCGCGGCATAACACAACAGCGCGGCGCAGAAGAGGCCGAGGAACAGCGGGGGCGCCAGGCGCCACAGGACCACGATGACCGTCGCCAGCTCCACGGTGACCGGCAGGAGCGTGAACACCAGGTGGTGCAGGATCGTCTGCAACCCTTCCAGGCCGTTGGTGAGCGTCTCGGTGACGGCGCCGGTCTGGCGGTCCAGATGGAAGCGCAGCGGCAGGTGCAGCACATGGGCGAACAGCCGCTCGCTCAGGGTGCGAAACAGCCGCCGCTCGATGCGCCCGTACACCATGCCCCGCAACTCGCCGGCCGCCCGGGCGAGCCACTGGCTGAGCGCGTACAGCGCGACCAGCAGGACCGCCGCGCCCCGCGCCGCTCCCGTGAAGCCGTCGATGATCCGCTTCAGGGCGATGGGACCGAGGGCCGTCAGCACGGCGGCGCAGATCACCAGCCCCAGGACGAGGGCGAGTCGGCGGCGGACGAAAGGTGTGGCTTCCCGATAGAGGATCTCGAGCACCTGCGCAACGCTCGTGCCGCGCGCCGACATCTACGGCGCCGCGTATGGGGCGCTCGGCTCTCCC
>DAHVAB010000385.1 GCA_027314825.1 Solirubrobacterales bacterium | reverse complement strand
CGCGCCGGCCGCGGGGATGCCGGCCGCGGGGATGCCGGCCGCGGGCGCGCCGGCCGCGGGGACGCCGGCCGCAGGGACGCCGGCCGCGGGGATGCCGACCGCGGGGATGCCGGCCGCAGGCGCGCCGGCCGCAGGGATGCCGACCGCGGGGATGCCGACCACGATCGGCCGGATCACCGAGATGGCCGGTGCGGGCGAGGACTACCTGCGAGAGCTGCACACGAGGTTCGCAGAGCTCGACCTGGCCGGGATGCGGATAGCGCTCGACTGCGCCAACGGCGCCACCCATGCGACGGCGCCGGAGATGCTGAGAAGGCTCGGGGCGCAGGTGAGCGTCCTGGCGGGGGAGCCGGATGGGCGGAATATCAACGATCGCTGCGGGTCGACTCATCTGGAGGGTCTGATCGAGCTGATGCGGGGCGGCGGGCACCGGATCGGGTTCGCGTTTGACGGGGATGGCGATCGGGTGCTCGCGGTCGATCGGACGGGCGCGGTCGTGGATGGGGACGAGCTGATCGCGATGATCGCTCTGCACATGCACCGCACCGGCCGGCTCGCCGGCGGAGGGGTAGCGGTCACGGTCATGAGCAATTATGGCTTTCATGCGGCGATGCAGCGCGAGGGGATCGCCGTTGCGCAGACCAGTGTCGGCGACAGGCACGTGCTGCGGGAGCTGCGCGCCCGCGGCTGGGCTCTGGGCGGCGAGCAGTCGGGGCACATCATTGAGATGGGGTTCAATCCGACGGGCGACGGGATCGCCTCGGCGCTGCTGGCCCTGGAGGCTCTCGAAGGGGCCGATCTCGCCGAGCGCGACGTGATGCGGCGCCTCCCGCAGCGACTGATCAACGTCCCCGTGGTTTCGGGCAACGGAGCCGTCGCGGGTGAGGATCTCGCCGCGCTGCCGGTCGTGGAGCAGGAGGTGCGCCGGGTCGGCGAGCATCTGGCGGGGCGCGGAAGGGTGCTCGTGCGGGCGAGCGGCACCGAGCCGCTCCTGAGGGTGATGGTGGAGGCGCCGACCGAGCAGGAGGCGGGCGAGCTGTGCGGTGATCTGGCCGCCATGCTGGAGCGCGAGCTCGGCGGCCGGGCCGGCGCGGGCTGAGCGGGGCAGAGCGGAGCGGGGCAGAGCGGCGCAAGCCGAGCGGCGCGGGCGCTGGTATCTTCGGCGCGGTGTGCGGCATCGTCGGCTACGTCGGTGCGCGGGCGGCCCCCGCGCTGTTGCTCGAAGGGCTGCGCCGCCTCGAGTACCGGGGCTATGACTCGGCCGGCATCTCGGTGATCGCCGGCGAGCGGATCGAGTCGATCCGTGCGGTCGGCAACCTCGACGCGCTGGAGGCAAAGCTCGCTGAGTGTGATTTTGAGGAGAGGCTCGGCCCCTCCGGGGCCGAGGTGCGCGGGTCGCGTGATGGCACGGCATCCGGCGGGGTTGCGGGCACGGCGGGCGTGGCGCCGGCGGCGGCCGTGGCGCCGGCGGCGGCCGGTGGCGGTTGGCAGGTCGGTATCGGGCATACGCGGTGGGCCACGCATGGGCGGGTGAGCGAGGAGAACGCCCATCCCCACTCCGACACGGCCGACCGGGTGCATGTGGTTGTCAATGGGATCATCGAGAACTATGTCGGGCTGCGGGAGCGGCTGGCCGGTGCAGGGTGCGTGTTCACGTCCGAGACGGACGCCGAGGTGGTGGCCCACCTGATCGCAGAGCACTCGGGAGGAGGATTGCAGCAGGCGGTGGCAAAGGCGTGTGCCCAGCTGCGGGGCCGCTACGTGTTCGTGGCGATGAGCGTGGAGGAGCCGGAGGTGCTGGTCGGCGTCTGCAAAG
>DAHVAB010000384.1 GCA_027314825.1 Solirubrobacterales bacterium | reverse complement strand
GGCGCCGGGGGCGAGCGCAGCGGTGACGGTGACGAGGGCGGCCGGCTGATCGGGCTCAGCAACTCGTTCGGGTTCGGCGGGCATAACGCCGTGCTCTGTCTGGAGGCGGCGTGAGCACGGCAGCCGCCGCGAGGCTCGCAGCCGCGGTCGAGGCGGGCGCCGATGGCGCTCCCGCCGCGGGCATCCAAGCGGACCGCGCTAGCTTCGATCGCCCGCCCGGCGGCGGGGGCACGCCGGCCGGTGCGCCGCGAGCGGGGCGCCAGGCGAGCCCGCTGGAGCGGATCGAAGCGCTGCTGGACGACGGCTCGATGCAGCCGCTGCGCGGCCGCGTGCGCTCGCGGCGGATGGGCGAGCGAGCCCGCCATGGCGACGGCGTGATCGCCGCGCACGGCCTGATCGACGGCCGGCCCGTCTGCTGCTACTCCCAGGACGGCTCCTTCGTGGGCGGCTCGCTCGGCGAGGCCCATGCCGAGTCGATCGTGCAGCTCCTGCGGATGGCGGGCAGGGCGCGGGTGCCGGTGATCGGGTTCGTCGAGTCCGCGGGCGCGCGGATGCAGGAGGGGCTCGCCGCGCTGTCCGGCTATGGGCGGATCTTCCGCGAGCATGTCGCGCTCTCCGGGGTGGTGCCGCAGATCTCGATCCTGTGCGGGCCGTCGGCCGGCGGTGCGTGCTACGGGCCAGCGCTGACCGACTTCGTGGTTATGAGCGAGGGCGCGGCGATGTTCCTGACCGGCCCGGGGGTGGTCGCGGAGGTGACCGGCGAGCAGATCGACATGGACATGCTCGGCGGCAGGCGGGTCCATGAGCGAAACGGCGTCTGTCACCTGACCGCGGAGGATCCGCTGCACGCGGCGGCGATGGCGCGTGAGCTGCTCGGCTACCTGCCCCAGCATCGAGGCGAGCCGGCGCCCGTGCGCAGCCCGCCTGCGCCGGCGCCCGCGCCGGGCGACTCGCCGGGCCTCCTCGTGCCGGGCGAGGGCCGCAAGGTCTACGACGTGAGGGACGTGCTCGCGCGGATCGTGGACGCGGAAGATGTGCTGGAGGTCTCGCCGCGGTTCGCGCGGAACGTCGTCTGCGCGCTTGCTCGGATAGGGGGCCGCGCGGTCGGGGTGATCGCCAACCAGCCGAGCCATCTCGGCGGCGTGCTCGATGCGGCGGCAGCGCAGAAGGGGGCACGGTTCGTGAGGACGTGCAACGCGTTCGGGCTGCCGCTGCTGGTCGTGGTGGATACGCCCGGCTTCCTGCCCGGCTCCAAGCAGGAGCGCGAGGGGGTGATAAGGCATGGCGCGAAGCTCGTGCACGCGTTCGCCGAGGCGAGCGTGCCGAGCGTGACGCTCGTGCTGCGCAAGGCGTTCGGCGGCGCGTTCATCGCGATGAACTGCAAGGCGCTCGGCGCCGACTACGTCTTCGCCTGGCCCGGCGCGGAGCTGGGCGTGATGGGCGCGGGCCAGGCCGTCGGGATCATGCACCGCCGGGAGATCGCGGCCGCCGATGACGGGCAGGCGGCCAGGGATCGGCTGGCCGAGGCCTACGCGGCCGAGCATCTGCACGTCGAGGGCGCCGGGGCCGAGGGGTTCGTGGACGAAGTGATCGAGCCGCATGAGACGCGACGCCGGGTCGCGGGCGCCTTCGAGCTGCTCGCCGGCTCCGAGCCGCTGCCCGCCGCGTTCGGGAACATTCCGCTGTGAGCACGCTCGCCGGCCGCCTCGCAGCGCGCCCACCCGCCCGCCGCCTCGCAGCGTGCACGCCAGCCCGCCGCCTCGCAGCGCGCCCACCCGCCCGCCGCCAGGGAGCGTGCACGCCAGCCCGCCGCGCTCCGGTGCCTGCCGCCACC
>DAHVAB010000383.1 GCA_027314825.1 Solirubrobacterales bacterium | reverse complement strand
GGTCACCGACACGTACTCCACGCGCGTGCGCTGCAACACCTCGGCGATCGCGGCGCGGGCCTCATCGAGCCCGAGGCCGCCCGGCAGGAATTCCTCGACGCTCACCCTCACTCCCACGACCGCCTCGCCGGCCGCCTCCCGCACCGCCTCCACGACCTCTCCGAGCAGCCGCGCCCTGTTGGCCAACGAGCCGCCGTAGGAGTCGGTGCGGCGGTTTGAGAGCGGGGAGACGAACTCCTGGATCAGGTAGCCGTGGCCAGCATGCACCTCCAGGCCGTCATAGCCCGCCTCCAGCAGCAGGCGCGCGGTATCTGCATGTGCGCGAATCACCGTCCGTATCTCCTGCGCGTCCATCGCGTGCGGGGTCTCGTGGTTGAAGTAGCCGGGGATCGCCGAGGGCGCCCACAGCGGCAGGCGCGTGTAGGCGGAGGAGGCCTGGCGGCCCTGGTGGCAGATCTGGCCGATCAGCGGCGTGCCCGCCCCGTGGACCGCGTCGGCGAGCGCGCGCAGGCGCGGCAGCTTGGTGCGGTCATAGCCGACGATCGACCCCGGGCTCGGCACGGTCGTGGGGTGGACCCTGATCGCCTCCTGCACGATCATCCCGACGCCGCCGTGCGCCTTGCCCAGGTAGTAGGCGATGTCCCGCTCGCTCGGCGCATGCTCGGCGGCCAGCCGCACGCCGTGCGCGGTCGAGACGATCCTGTTCGCCAGGCGCACGCCACCGAGCTGCAGCGGCTCGAAGAGGCGCTCGAAGGGGGCGGCGCTCACTTGCCCGAGCTCTCACCGGCGGCCAGTGCGGCCGCGGCCCGGGCGAGGACGTCCTGCTCGACGGCGCGCCAGGACTCCAGCGCAACCGTCCGCTGGCGCTCCTCCCAGGGAAGGATCTCATCCAGCAGCGAGGCCGAGCCGCCCTCGCTGCGCAGCACCTCGAAGGCATGCGCGACAGCACGGGCCGCGGCGCGCAGCGCGAGGTTGGCGTGGATCACTATCCGGTAGCCCATCTCCTCCAGCCGCGCCGCCGGCATGAGCGGGCTCACCCCGCCCTCGACCATGTTCACCAGGCAGGGCACCTCCAGCGCCGCCGGGATCGCGGCCAGCTCGCGCTCGTCGCGCGGCGCCTCCACGAAGATCACCTCCGCGCCGGCGGCCACATAGGCGCGGGCGCGGCGCAGGGCGCCATCCAATCCCTCCACCGCGATCGCGTCGGTCCGCGCGATCAGCACCATCTCCGGGTCGCTGCGGGCCATCACCGCGGCCGTGATCTTCTCCACCATCTCCCGCTCGGAGACGACCGACTTGCCGTCGAAGTGTCCGCAGCGCTTCGGCGAGACCTGATCCTCGATGAAGAAGCCCGCCACGCCCGCGTGCTCCATCTCCCTGATGGTGCGCATCACGTTCAGATGGTTTCCATAGCCGGTGTCGGCATCCCCTATCACCGGCACGCTCACCGCCTCCACCACATGAGCGGTCATCCCGACGACCTCGGTCATCGTCGTGAGGCCTATGTCCGGCACGCCGAGCAGCGTGTTGGCGATCCCCGCGCCGGTCGTGAAGATCGCATCGAAGCCGGCCTGCTGCGCCAGGCGGGCCTCGAAGGCGTCTGTCACCCCGGGGACGATCGTTATGCCATCCCGGGTGATCAGCTCGCGCAGGCGGGCGCGCGGGGACTCAGGCATGGGCCGGCTCCTGCGCGGAGCCCGGCAGCCCGGCGGCGGCGCTCAGGGTCCCGCATGCCGCTCGCTCCAGGAAGACGCCGTGGCCGGCGGCCTCATGGTCGACCACGCCGTCGCGCATCACCGTCCGCCCGCGCACGATCGTCGCGACCGGCCAGCCGCGCAGCTTCCAGCCGTCATAGG
>DAHVAB010000382.1 GCA_027314825.1 Solirubrobacterales bacterium | reverse complement strand
GACTCCTTCGCCGCTCCGTGTCAATGGCGAGCCCGTCTGGAGCCGCATGAGCTCTCCGGCGGGCGCCACCGCCGCGCAAGCGCCACCCTCGGCGAGCGCTGCCGCCGCAGGCGCGCCACCCTCGGCGAGCGCTGCCGCCGCAGGCGCGCCACCCTCGGCGAGCGTTGCCGCCGCAGGCGCGCCGCCTCCGGCCAGTGCTGCCGCCGCAGACCCGCCGCCCCTGGCCGGCGCCCTCCCGCTCACGCTCGGCACCGCCGGCCATGTCGACCATGGGAAGACGGCACTGGTGCGGGCGCTGACCGGGGTGGAGACGGACCGCCTGCCGGAGGAGCGCGAGCGCGGGCTCACCATCGTGCTCGGCTACGCGCCGCTGCGGCTGCGGTCGGGGCGCGCGCTCTCGATGGTGGACGTGCCTGGGCATGAGCGGTTCGTGCGCACGATGGTCGCCGGCGCGAGCGGGATCGACGCCTTCCTGATGGTGGTGGCCGCGGATGACGGGGTGATGCCCCAGACGACCGAGCATGCCACGGTGCTGCGGGCGCTCGGCGTCGCTGACGGCGTGATAGCGGTGAGCAAGGCGGATCTCGCCGATCCGGCCCGAGCCCTCGCGGAGTCCGTGGAGCTCCTGCCCGGAGCGGAGGCTGTGGCCTGCTCGACCCGCACGGGCGCCGGTCTGGACGCTCTGCGAGGAGCGCTCGAGCGGCTCGCCGCGCGGCTGCCGGGACGAGGCGGCGACCAGGACGCCCCGGTGCGACTGCACGTCGACCGGGCCTTCACCGTGGCCGGTCGCGGCGCCGTTCTCACCGGCACGCTCTGGTCGGGACGTCTCGGCGAGGGTGAGACCCTGCAGCTCATCGGTTGCGCGCCGTCGTCGCGCCGAACGGTGCGCGTGCGGGGCGTCCAGGTGCATGACGCCCCGGTGAGAACGGCGCCGGCCGGCCAGCGCGTCGCGGTCAACCTGGTCGGCGTGAAGGCCTCGGAGATCGGGCGCGGCGACGTGCTGGTCAGCGCCGGCACGCTGGGCGAGACGTCGATCCTCGACTGCGCGCTGGAGCTGCGCGACGCCCGTCACGGCGAGCGCGTTCAGGTTCACCATGGCACTCGCGATTCCGCCGCCCGGCTCTGCGACCTCGGCGAGGGGGTGTGGCAGCTGCGGCTGCAGCGGCCGCTGGTGGCGCTCGACGGCGATCGGGTGGTGGTCAGGCGGCTGGCGCCGCCGGACACGCTCGGCGGCGGGGTTGTGCTCGACGCGGACGCCCGCCGTCACGGTCGCCGTCCGGAGATCATCGCCCGCCTGGAGATGATCCGAGCCGGCGGCCGACCGGCCGCGAGCGGCGGCCGGGCCGCGCTCGTCTCGGCGCTCTCAGCCGCGCCCGAACCGGCGCCGTCCGCCGCGCCCGACCCGGCGCCGCTGCGCGAGCTTGAGAGCCGCCTTCGCGAGAGCGGCCCGGTGCTGCTCTCCGAGGCGCAGATGGGCGGGCAGTTGGATGCGCTGCGGGCATTGCGGGCGAGCGGGACGGCTGTGCGGGTGAGCGGACGGCTCTACGCGCATGCCGAGACGGTCGGCAGGGTGCGCTGCCAGATCATCGCGCTGCTGGAGCGGGACGGCTCCGCCACGCTCGCGGGCGTGCGTGATGCGCTCGGCCTCTCACGCAAGTCCGCGCAGGCATTCTTGGAGCATCTCGACGCTGCGCGCCTGACCCGCAGGCTCCCGGATGACAGTCGTGTGCTCACGCCTCGCGCCGCGCCGCGCCGGAGCGGGAGGGAGGCGTGAGCGGACGGCCAGCAGGCGAGCGTGGCGAGGCGGCCCGGCAGGCTGCGCTGCGCGCCCTGCCCGCGGTCGATCGGCTGGCCGCCGAGCTGCGCGGGGGCGGCGGC
>DAHVAB010000381.1 GCA_027314825.1 Solirubrobacterales bacterium | reverse complement strand
ACGGCGATCGCCTGCCCGCGCGAGCAGCGCGCAGGCGGCCCCGCCGCCCGCCGCCGGCGGCAGGGCCGAGGCTAGGCCACCCGCCCGCCGCCGCCCGCGGGCGTGAAGCCGGCGCAGCGGATCACGGGAAGCGGCGGGTACCTCGGATAAGCTGGGTCGGTCCGCGAGCGTTCGCAGAGCGTGAAGACCGAGCCCCTCGTGTTGCGGACCTCGCGCCGGTGAGCACAGCCGGCGCAGAGGCCGGCGGGCGGGCCGGCAAAGGGTCTCTGCGGGGCGAGCGGCATCGCGGCAGAGGCTAGCCCGCGACGGGCCGGCACGGGTGCCGGCCGGCGGCGGCGCCCATGGCTCCCCGCGGCGGGCGGCACGAACAGCCGCCTGCAATAATCGTTGACTGCGCAACTATGGCGATCTTCTACCGACTGCTCGGATTCCTGAAGCCCTACAAGCGGGGACTGATCGCCTCGACGCTGTTCGCCGCCGGTGCGATGGTGATGACGGTGCTGCTGCCGCTGCTGACGGGGCGAGCGGTGGAAGAGATAAACGCCGGCTCCACGGGGCCCGGCGCGCACGATGCCGCCAAGCACTCTCAGGACCTGAAAGCCCTGATGACGGTCGCGCTCATCATCGTCGCCGTCTCGCTGGTGCGCTGGGGCCTGGCCTACGCGCGGCGGATGGTGGCGGGGCGCATCTCGCTCGGCATCGAGTACGACCTGCGCGAGCTGATGTACGGCCACCTGCAGAAGCTGGAGCTGTCCTTCTTCGACCGCCAGCAGACCGGCCAGCTGATGTCGAGGGTGACCGTCGACCTTCAGGCGGTGAGGTTCTTCCTCGGCTATGGACTCGTCTTCATCCTGCAGTCGGCGCTCACGATCCTGCTGGCCGCCGCTGTGATGATCGCGCTGAACCCCGGCCTCGGCGCGATCGCGATCGCTCCCGTCCCCTTCGTCGTCGTGATCGCGAACCTCTACGGCCGTCGTGCCCGCCCCGCGGTGCAGGAGACCCAGCAGCGAATCGCAGAGCTGACCGCGGAGGCTGAGGAGAGCATCTCCGGGGTGCGCGTCGTGAAGGCATTCGCCCGCGAGGGCCACCAGCTCGCCCGCTTCCGCAGAAGCGTCGGGCGCGTCTTCGATCAGGCGATGGTCGCGACCAGGATCGAGGCGACCTACAACCCGATCATCGCCTTCCTGCCGCAGCTGGGGCACTCGGCGGTGCTGCTGATCGGCGGCGAGGCTGTGATCCACTCGCACCTGAGCCTCGAACATTTCACCGCCTTCTACTTCCTGTTGAACATGCTGATCGCGCCGATGAGGATGCTCGGCGTGACGCTCGGCATGGCGCAGCGGGCCACGGCCTCCGGCGCCCGCATCTTCCAGGTGCTCGACCGCGCGCCGCAGCTGACAGACCCCGCCGATGCCGTGAGCCTGCCGGCCGGCCGCGGCGAGATCGAGCTTCGCGATGTGAGCCTCGCCTACGAGGCCCACGTCGACGAGCTGGCCGTCGTGGAGGGGCTCACCGAGCCGGAGGAAGGCGGCGCCGCCGACGGGGCCCCGGGACGGGCAGCCGAAGGCGGCGGCACCGACGGGGCCTCGGGACGGGCAGCCGAAGGCGGCGGCACCGACGGGGCACCGGGACGGGCAGCCGAAGGCTCCCCTCGCCCGTCAAGCGACGGCTCCCCGCGCGTGCCCGTCAATGCGCGCCCACCTGTGCTCAGGCACATGGACCTCCACATCCACGCGGGCGAAAGGGTCGCGATCGTCGGCGGCACGGGCTCCGGCAAGACGAGCCTCGTCTCGCTGCTGCCGCGCCTCTACGACGTCACCGGCGGCGCGCTGCTGATCGACGTCGACGACGTACGAAGGCTGCGGCTCTCCGAGCTCAGACGCGCGATCGCGA
>DAHVAB010000380.1 GCA_027314825.1 Solirubrobacterales bacterium | reverse complement strand
GGCACTCCCGCATACTTCAGGCGCAGCGCCATCTCCGGCGCGCGAGTGCCGGAGCAGGTCACGCGCCTGACCCGTCCCGCGAGACGCTCGAAGTCGGCGTCCCACACCCAGGAGACGTCGCGTCCGTCGGCGATGTTGTCATTCAGGATGCAGAGCATGTCGTGCTCCCCGCTCTCCAGCGCGAGCGTGCGCAGCACCTCGTTGGCCCCGGCCGGATTCTTGACGAGCAGGATCCGCAGCTTCCTGCCCTCCACGCTGAGCGCCTCCGCCCGTCCAAACGCCGCCTCGACCTCATGCAGCGCGGCCGCGATCGTCTCCAGGTCCACGCCCAGCTCGGTCGCCAGCGCGGCGGCGGCGAGCGCGTTATACACGTTGTACACGCCGGGGAGCGCTATCCGCACACGCGCCGAGCCGGCGGGAGTGCTCAGCGTGAACGCGCAGCTGCGCACGCCATGCAGCTCCACCTCGCTCGCATACACATCTGGAGCGGGCCGGCGGGCGCCGCAGGAGTCACAGGCATACACGCCCAGGTGGCCGAGGTATACCCGCTCAAACCGGTATGGGGCCCCGCAGCGACGGCAGTGGCGCGCATCGGCGGCGTGCGCCATCCCCTCCGGCAGGGCGAGGGCCGGATCCTCGATCCCGAAGAACGAGACCGCCTGCTCCCGGCCGCGATCGCGGGCGAGCTCGGCGACCGTGGGATCGTCGGCATTGAGCACCAGTCGCGCCCGCGCCCCGGCCGGAGAGCCCACGGTGCGCGCCCACCGCTCCGCGATCGCGTCGAGCTCTCCATACCGGTCGAGCTGGTCGCGGAATAGGTTGCCGAGCAGCAGCGCGCGCGGCCTCACCTGCTCGGCGACCTCGGCCAGCCACGCCTCATCCACCTCGAAGAGCCCGAGCCGGCCGGCGATCGTCTCCCGGCGGCCCGCCGCCTCCAGGAGCGTGGAGGCGATGCCTCCCTCCATGTTCGCGCCAGCCCTGTTATGCACGAGCGCGATCCCCGCCGCCTGCAGGATCCCAGCGGCCATCGAGGCGGTCGTCGTCTTCCCGTTCGTCGCCGAGATCAGCGCGGCGCCGAGCGGCAGCCGGGCCGCGAGCCGCTCGATCGCCGCCGGCTGCAGCGCGAGCAGCACCCGACCGGGCAGGCTCGTAGCACCCCCGCCGCGCAGGCGGGACAGCGCGGCCGCGGACCTCGCCAGCGGCAGCGCGAGAGGCAGCGGCACGCCCCTCACCGGCCGGGCTCCCGCGGCGCCAGCACGTCGATCGCGGCGGGCAGCGCGGCGACGATCGCGAGCCGGCGGCGGCGGGCGATCTGGACGACCTGGGCGACGTCCACGTGGCGCATCTCGACCGGCGGGCGCAGGAGCGCGCGGGCGGCGGCGGAGGCGTCGGCGGGCCTTGCCAGCAGGCGCAGCCAGGCGATCGCGTCGCGCACCTCCGCCTGGGCGAGCCGGGCGGAGGAGCCCTGCAGGCGGTAGGGGATGGAGCGCTCCTGGAGGGCGAGCGCGATGGCGCCGCCGCCGATGCCGCTCTCCGGCAGGATCACGGCGATGCTGCGCGGCTGGACGTGACGGCCGAAGATCAGCCGCTCGATCTCGGAGGCGATCGCGAGCGCCTCGCTGCGCTCGTCGGCGCAGCGCCAGAAGCGAACCTCGCCGGAGGCGTTGGCAAGGCCGTCCAGCACTGAGCTCGCCGAGGACATCGACCTCAAAGATACGACCGTCCTACGCTTTCAGGATGGGCAACATCGATTGGAGCCTCGCGCAGCGGGTCGGCGAGATGGTGGCGGGGACGCCGCCGCCCGGCGCGATGCTCGGCGCCCCCTCCACGCCGGTCGGCGAGCTGGCGGAGCGGATCGGCGCCTACAGCGGCCTGACCCCGAGCGATCCGCCT
>DAHVAB010000037.1 GCA_027314825.1 Solirubrobacterales bacterium | reverse complement strand
GTCCTCGTCGATGTGCCAGGCGGCGATCTCGACGCCGCGGTGGGCTGCCCACCGTTCGATCGCCTCCCGCTGAACGCTCGGCGAGATGTAGCTCGGGCCTTCGCGGCCCGCGACGCGACTGACGCGGATGTAGCCGTCCATGCGGGTTGGGGCGCTCATGCCGTACAAACGATACCATCCTAGGCGCACTGGTCGGTCCGCCATCCACCGGGCCTGTGATCTAGAGTGGATCTCCGATGGCCACGCAGACGGATACCGAGCAGGTGGACTACCTGCTGATCGGCGGGGGCCTCGCCTCGGCCAAGTGCGCGCGCACCCTTCGTGAGGAGGGCGCCACCGGACGAATCGTGATCGTCGGCCGGGAGCCCGACCCGCCGTACAATCGGCCCAACTGCTCGAAGGGGTTTCTCCGCGGCGAAGAGGAGAGGCAGGAGGCGTATGTGGATGACCTCGGCTTCTACGAGAGCCAGCAGATCGAGGTTCTGACCAGGACGAGCGCGATGAAGCTCGATCCCGCGGCACGCACAGTGAAGCTGTCGAACCGCCGGGAGCTGCGCTACGGCAAGGCGTTGCTGGCCACCGGCGCCAATGTCAGGAGACTGAACGTGGAGGGCGCCGAGCTTGAGGAGATTCACTACCTGCGCACGCTGGGCAACGCCGATGCGATCCGCGCCTCGCTGGCAGATGCGGAGAACGTGGTGATTATCGGCGGCTCGTACATCGGTTGCGAGGTCGCCGCCTCACTGAGCATGATGGGTCACCGCTGCACGATCGTGATGCAGGAGCAGCACACTCTCGAACGCGGTTTCGGCGGGGAGGCGGGCCGCTTCTTCGAAGAGCTTCTGCAAACCCACGGCGTCACCATCCACGGTGAAGACGGGCTCGCCCGCTTCGAGGGCGAGGGAAGGGTCCGCAGGGTGGTTACCGAGCGCGGCCTCACGCTGCCGGCCGACACGGTGGTGATCGGGGCGGGGGTGAATCCCGACCTTCAGCTCGCCCGCGCGGCGGGGCTCACGCTCGGTGAGGGCGGCGGCGTCAGATGCGACTTGCGCCTGGCGACCTCCGCCCCCGACCTGTTCGCCGCTGGAGACATCTGTGAGTACGAGTCACAGTTGCATGGGAAGCCGATCAGGATCGAGCACTGGGACGTCGCGTTCAATCACGGTGCGACCGCCGCGCGCAACATGCTCGGCCAGGATCTCGCCCACGAGACGGTGCCGTACTTCTTCTCCGTGCTCGGTGACTGGGCCGAGCTCGAATACGTCGGGCCGGCCAGCTCGTGGGATGAGGAGATCGTGCGCGGCTCCACCGAACGGGCGCAGTTCACCCGCTGGTACCTGGAGGACGACCGCGTCAGGGCTGCGCTCACGGTGGGCCGCCCCGACGACCTCGAGCACGCCGGCCGCCTGATGAGGGCGGGCGCGCGCCTCGATCAGGCCGCCAAGCGCTCGCTGGCCGATCTGGATGCCGACCTCGGCGGCATCGCCGTCTGAGATCGTGGTCTTGAGGCGCGCCCGCAGGGCGCGCCGCGAGGGTCGCGCAGCGGCGTCTTCGAGAGACGGCGGCACGATGAGCGCGGCGCACGCGCGAGCCGTCAGGGAGTAGGATCTTGGCGTCCATAACGGTCGGTGGTGAAGGGAAGCCGGTGAGAGTCCGGCGCGGACCCGCCACTGTGACCGGGGATGCCGACCGCGACGCGCCGTGACGGTGCGATCCACTGCCGGGCCGACGGCCTGGCGGGAAGGTGCGGGAGGTGGGCCCGGGAGCCAGGAGACCTGCCGCCGACCGAAAGCCCACAAGCCCTCGCGGAAAGGGGTGGCTCACAACCATGAAGGCATGCAAACCAGCGCGGATGGCCGGCGCGATCGCCGTCGTCTGCGCCGCAACGCTCACACTGGCACCGGCGGCAGGAGCGGCGACAGGCCATCGGCACGCAGTCCGGCAGCACCGTAGTGTTCACGCTGGCCATGGCGTCACGGTGACGGTGAAGGTGCTTGGCCGCGCCCCGGCGTACAGGAAGCTGTTGAGCAGGACCGTCACGCTCACGGGCGTACCGGTCGCCAGGGACGGAGGCTCATGCACCGGGATGAGTGGCGCCGGCGCCCTGCAGATCGCCACGAAGGGTCACTGGGCCGGCACCTGGGACTCGGAATTCTCCGACTATGAGGTTACGGGGATCGAGAGCCTGAACCTGCCGTTCAAGGCGAAGGCCGCGGCCGACTGGTACTGGAAGCTGATGGTGAACGGCAGGGAAGCGAGCGCCGGCATCTGCGCGGTGCATCCGCGCAGCGGGCAGACGCTCCTGTTCAAGCCGGCCTGCTACGGCAAGGCATGCCCGAAGGCGAAGGCCGCCAGGAACGCCGGTGCCGGCCCTGCGGAGAGGCGCCGTCCCCACCGCCGCCGTCACGGTCGGGCCTAGGTTGCGCGCCGCTCGCACACGGATCGCGTCGACCGTCGCGGCTCTCGCCGCGACGGTCGCGTTGGCCGGATGCGGCCTCGGCGCCGGCAAGGCTCCGACGGGCGTGTCGCTGCTCGTCAGTAGGGAATTCGGCGCCAAGCACGTGCTCTCGCTCTCCTCTCCGAAAGCGGACGGCTCGGAGACGGTGATGAGCCTGCTGATGCGCAACGCGAAGGTCGGAACGCGCTATGGCGGCGGCTTCGTGGAAAGCGTCGACGGGCATGCGGGTGGGCAGGACGAAGGCCAGCCGGTCAACTGGTTCTACTACGTCAACGGCGTGCAGGCCGAAAAGGGCGCCGCCGCCACGAACGTCCATCCGGGCGATCGCATCTGGTGGGACCTGCACAACTGGGTCGTTGCCGAACAGATTCCCGACGTGGTCGGGTCCTTTCCGGCTCCGTTCAGCGGCGGGCCGGAAGGAAAGCGGATGCCGGTGCGGATGGAGTGCACCGATCCGCAGAGCGGTCCCTGTCAGGAGGTTGCCAAGAAGCTGATCGCGCTTGGCGTGCCCGCAGCCTTCGCAGCGATCGGCCCGTCCGGGGAATCGAGCGAAACGATCACACTGCTGGTGGGGACGTGGGCGCAGCTGCGTCCATCGCCGCCGGCGCGGATGATCGAGCAGGGCCCGGCCGTCAGCGGCGTGTTCGCGCGCGTGCAGGACGCGGGGCAGAAGGTGGAGCTGCTCGGCAAGACGGGATCGGTGAGCAGCACCCTCGGCGCCGGCTCGGGCCTGGTCGCTGCGACGCGCTATTCGCAGGAGGGGCCCGCCTGGGTGGTCGCCGGCACCGACCAGGCCGGGCTCGCGCTCGCGGCGCGCTCGTTCGACGCCAAGGCGTTGGACGGCCACTTCGCTGTCGCAGTCGTTTCCTCTTCGACCGGGCCGAAGGTGCTGCCGCTGCCCCAGGAAGGCGGTTGAGGGTGTGGGCGGCGTGCTTGCATACCGGCGGCTGGCAAGCCCGCTGCATGCCGCGCGGGCGCCGGTCGGGGCGGCGTGGCTGGCCTCTCTTGCGTTCGCTGCGCTGCTGAGCGATCACCCGCTGCTGCTCGCCGCGATCGCCGCTGCGAGCCTCGGGGCCGCCCGGGCGGCCGGTCTGGGTGCGCGGCTGCGCGGGCCGCTGCGGCTCGCGGCGTACGCGGCGGTGCCGATCGTGGTGATCAACCTGCTCGTCTCCCGGCAGGGGCTGACCGTGTTTGCGCGCCTGGGCAGCCTCGGCCCGTTCGGCCAGGGCGATCTGACCCTCCAGGCGCTCGTATACGGGGCGGTGATCGCGGTGAAGGTGAGCATCCTGATCGTGCTCGGTGCCGTGCTCACGCTGGCCGTGGACCCGGACGAGCTGCTCGCGCTGTGCGGGCGCGTCTCCCTGCGCTTGGCGCTGATGGTCTCGCTGGCGCTGCGGATGCTGCCCCTGCTCGCGGCGGACTCGCAGCGGCTGGCCGAGGCGCAGCGAACCAGGCCGGATGGCGGGGTCCGTGGCCTGCGCGGGCGCGCGCTGCTGCTCGGAGCCGGCGTGGGTGGTGCGCTCGATCGGGCGCTGGAGGTCGCGGCCACGCTGGAGCTGCGCGGATTCGCCGGCGCGCGACGCCTGCGGGTCGGAGTACGCAGGCCGCTCTCGCGTCACGACCTGGCCTTCCTGCTCTCCGCGGCCGGCGTGCTCGCGCTCGCGCTCGCCGGGACGATCACCGGCGCCACCTCCTTCGGGGCATACCCGCTGATCAGATGCCCGACCTCCGTGGTCACCGGTGCGCTCTGCGTGGCCCTGGTCGCCGTCTCGATGCTGCCGTTCCTCGATCGCCGGGGCGTGCGGTGATCCTTCGCTTCGAGGATGTGAGCTACCGCTACCCGGCCGCGAGCGAGCCGGCGTTGCGGGAGGTGAGCCTCGAGGTGAGCGAGGGCGAGGTCTGCCTGCTGGCCGGCCTCTCCGGCCAGGGCAAGTCGACGCTGCTGCAGGCAGCCTGCGCACTGGTCCCGCACTTCCAGGGCGGCACGTTCGCCGGTCGCGTGAGAGTGACGGGCCTCGACACTCGCGATCATGGGCCGGCCAGCGTCGGCGCTCAGGTCGGAGTGCTCTTCCAGGAGCCGGAGACCCAGCTGGTGACGAGCTCGGTGCGAGCGGAGATCTCGCTGCCGCTCGCGGGCCGCGGACACGACGCCAATGCGGTCGCGCGCGGCGTGGAGGAGGTGGCCCTGGCGATTGGCGTCGATCATCTTCTGCAACGCGGCACGGCCGAGCTCTCCGGCGGGGAGAAGCAGCGGGTGGCGCTGGCCGCCGCGCTGGTCGGACGTCCCCGGCTGGTGCTGCTCGACGAGCCGACCTCACAGCTCGATCCGGTGGCGGCAGACGAGCTGCTGGGGCTGCTGCATAGGCTCAATCAGGAGTGGGAGACGACGATCGTGATGGCCGAGCACCGCCTCGAGCGATGCCTGCGGATCGCCGACCGGGTCATCGCGCTCGATCGCGGCAGGATCGTCCACGACGGCGATCCCAGCTCGTTTCTGAGCTGGGCCGAGGAGGCAGCGCCGGCGCTGCAGACGCCCGGGGCGCGCCTGCTCTCGCTGGCGGGCGTCGGGCCGCCGCCGGTGGGGGTGCGTCAGGCGAGGGCGACCCTGCGCAGGCACGGGCTGCTTCCCGCCGGGCGGGCCGAGGACGATCGGGATGGTGAGCCCGGCGCCGGCGCCCACGCTCGCGCTGATGCGGCCTCGCCCCGCGCGCCAGCGCCCCGCGCCGCCCGCCGGAGAGCGGCCTGGCTCGGCGGCCACCGGGAGCCCTTCGCACTCGATCTGAGGGACATATGGCTCGAGATCTCCGATGGGCCCGCGATCCTGAAGGGGGTGAGCCTGGCGGTGGCGCCCGGAGAGAGCGTCGCCCTGATGGGGAAAAACGGCGCCGGCAAGTCGACGCTGCTGCGCGTCGCCGCCGGCCTGACGGACTGCACCCGCGGCAGGGTGCGCAGCGCCGGACGGGTGGCGCTGCTGCTGCAGAGCCCAGGCGACTACTTCCTTCGCGACCGGGTCGCTCTGGAGGCTTCCGCCGCGGCGCTCGCGCGCGTGGGTCTCGCCGATCTGGCCGACCGTCATCCCAAGGACCTCTCCGGGGGGGAGCGCCAGCGGCTTGCGCTCGCGGTCGTGACTGACGGCGAGCGCCCGCCGGCCGTGCTCGCCCTCGACGAGCCGACCAGAGGCATGGACAGGGAGGCCAAGGAGGACCTCGCGCGGCAGCTGCGCGGCAGGGCGCAGGACGGCCAGGCCGTGATCCTTGCCACTCACGATCCGGAGTTCGCGGCCGCCTGCACCGAGCGGGCGGTGATGCTCGCCGATGGCGGTGTCATCGCTGACGGGCCGAGCGTGGGGCTGCTCGCGGGCGGCTGGTATTTCGCGACCGAGACGGCGCGAATCCTCGGCGGCCGCGGCGGGGCGCTCCTGCCCGAGGATGGCGCGCGGCTGCTCGAAGCCGGGGCGGCGGTGGAGTCGGAGCGAGTGCCGCTCCGAGCGCGATGAGCTGGCCGCTGGCCTCCTTCGCGGTCGTGGCGGCCGTGCTGCTGGTCGGCTGGCTGGCGTATGAGCGCTCACGGCCGTCGGCCCGGGCGATCGCGCTGGTGGCGACGCTCGCGGCGCTCGCCGCCCTCGGGCGGGACGCGTTCGCCGCCGTCCCGGAAGTCAAGCCGATCACGGCGATGACATTCGTCGTCGGGTACACGCTCGGGCCGCTGCCCGGGTTCGTCGTCGGCGCGATCGGAATGCTCGTCTCGAACATGATGCTCGGGCAGGGTCCGTATACGCCGTGGCAGATGGCGGCGTGGGGCGGGGTCGGGCTGATCGGAGCGCTTTTGGGCATCCTGTGGCGAAGGCGGCTGCGGCGTCTGTCGCTCGCGCTCGGCTGCGCGCTGGCGGCCACGATCGCGATGGCGATCATGGACCTCTACGAATGGAGCGTCGGCGCGGCGCACACGCCGGCGGCGCTGCTCGCCATCGCGGGCTCGGCCGTCCCGTTCGACGTCGTCGATATCGGCTCGACCTTCCTTTTCGGTCTGCTCTTCGGTCCCGAGCTGGCGCGGCTGCTCGCGCGGGTGCGCGCCCGGATGACGGTGAGCTTCGAGCGTGCCGGCACTGTTGCCCCGGCTGCGCTGGCGCTGCTGCTCGCCGTATCCGGGCCGGTGGCGCCGGGCGGACACGGATCGGCTTCCACCGCAGGCGCATCGGCGCTCACCGCCCGCGCGTCAGCCGTGCGTGCCGCCCAACGCGAGCAGCTGGCCGGGGACATCGTCCGCGGCGTCGCATATCTGCGCTCGGCGCAGAACGCGGACGGCGGCTTCGGAGAAGCGCGGGCCGCTCCGAGCAGCGACATGTTCACGGCCTGGGCGGCGATCGGACTCGCCGCGGCCGGCCGGCAGCCGCTCGCGCTGGTGCGCGACGGACGCTCGCTGCTGGAGGAGCTGACTGCCACGGCATCCAGCCTGCATGGAGCCGGCGATGAGGAGCGCACGATCCTCGCGCTGCACGCCTGCGGCCTGCCTGCCGGCCGGCTCGCGGGCGTCGATCTGGCGGCGAGGTTGCTGCATGCGCGGCAAGCGGACGGGTCCTTCGAAGGCGACGTGAGCACCACCTCGTTCGCCGTCTTCGCGCTGCGCGCGCTCGGGCGGGGAGCGGCCGACCCGGTGCTGCGGCGGGCGGCGGTCTGGATCGCCCGCCAGCAGAATCCCGACGGCGGTTTCAGCTTCGCGGCCAAGGGGGATGCGAGCGACGTGGATGACACCGCCGTGGCGATCGAGGCGATCGTCGATGCCGGCCTGCCCGACAGAGCGGGGATCGATCGCGCGGTCGCCTACCTGCGCCGCGCCGAGCGAGCCGATGGCGGCTTCCCGCAGCGGCCGGGCGGGCCGGCCAACGCGCAGTCGACCGCGTGGGCGGTGCAGGGGCTGGTGGCGGCCGGCGCGAGGCTCTCCCACCGTGGCCGCTCACCGATTGCCTATCTGCAGGGGCTGATCGCGTCGAACGGAAGCGTCCGCTACGCGAGGGGCGCGACCCAGACGCCGGTGTGGGTCACCTCCGAGGCGCTCGCGGCCTTCGCGGGCAGGCCGTTGCCGATCGCGCCCGCCGGCGGCGTCACGGTGCGCGTGAAGGCCGGGGTCGAGGAGCTCGGGTCGCAGTGGATGCAGGCGATCGCGAGCATGCTCGGCGCCCGAGCCGTGGTCGTGCTCGGCCGTTGAGGCGTCCCTGGCGTGTTCGGCGCCTGAGCCGTGGGCGTGCTGGCCCGGTGAGCCCCGGGCGTGCTCAGCCCTTCCGGCGCGCCTCGTGCGCGCCCGGCTCCCAGAGCGGCTCGGATCCGGCGGCCCCACCCTCCCCGGTCGTCCGGGCGAGGATGAAGAGCAGGTCGGAGAGGCGGTTGAGGTAGCGGATCACCTCCGGGTTGACCTCCTCGACGGCGAGCGCGCGCCGCTCGGCGCGGCGGCAGACGGTACGGCAGATGTGCAGGCGCGCCGACGGCTCGTTGCCCCCCGGGATCACGAACGACCGCAGCGGCGCGAGCTCGGAGTTGAGCTCGTCGCAGGCGCCCTCCAGCCACTCGGTGTAGGAGGGGGTGATCCGCAGCCGTTCCCGAGCCGGCTTGGCGTTCTCCCGGGCCGGCTTGGCGCCCTCCGTACCGGCCGGCTCGGCGGTCTGCGCCTCGGCCTGCGACGCCGCTGGCTCATCGCCGCGCTCCTGCGCATCGGCGGGAGGCACCGAGAGATCGGCGCCGAGGTCGAGCAGGTCGTTCTGGATGCGGGCGAGCAGCTCGGCCACCCGCGCGGGCATTCCGGCTGCCAGCAGCGCGAGCCCGACCGTCGCGTTCAGCTCGTCGACGGTGCCGTAGGCCTCCACCCGCGGGTGCACCTTGGCGACGCGGCTCATATCGCCGAGATGGGTCTCGCCGGAATCGCCGAGCCGGGTGTAGATGCGGGTGAGGTTGACGGTCACGGTCGGTCGAGTCTCGCACAGCTCGGAGCGCGAGGGCGGGCGGGATGCCTTCCGTATGCGCGATCGGATACCTTGCCGCCCTCAGACGATGAAGGTCGGAGTCCCAAAGGAAACGGCGGAGGGTGAGCAGCGGGTCGCGCTAGTGCCCGATGTGGTTCGCAGGCTGCGCGCCAAGGAGGTCGAGGTCCTCGTCCAGGCGGGCGCGGGCGATGCCGCGCTGATACCCGATGCGATGTTCGCCGAGGCCGGCGCGGAGCTCACCCAGGATGCGGCGGCAGTGTGGAGCTGCGACGCGGTCCTGAAGATATCGCCGCCGAGCGAGCAGGAGATCGCGATGCTTGGCGAGGGCTCGATCCTGATCGGCTTCCTGGCGCCTCTGGCAAGCCCGCAGACGACGGCTGCGCTCGCCGGCGCGAAGGCGACCGCGCTGGCGATGGAGTCGATCCCCCGGATCTCCAGGGCGCAGTCGATGGACGCGCTCTCCTCGCAGAGCAACGTCGCCGGCTACAAGGCGGCGCTGCTCGGCGCCGAGCACATGGGGCGGATGTATCCGATGCTGATGACCGCTGCCGGCACGATCCCGCCGGCGAAGGTGCTGGTGCTCGGCGCCGGAGTGGCGGGGCTGCAGGCACTGGCGACCGCCAAGCGGCTGGGCGCGCGGACGACGGGCTATGACGTGCGTCCCGAGGTCGCGGAGCAGGTCCGCTCGCTCGGCGCCGCCTGGCTCGACCTCGGGCTGGAGGCGGCCGGCGAGGGCGGCTACGCACGCGAGCTGACCGATGAGGAGCGCGCACGCCAGCAGCAGGCTCTGACCGACGCGATCAAGGGCTTCGACGTGGTGATCACAACGGCGCTCGTCCCAGGGCGCCCGGCGCCGAAGCTCGTAACCGCGGAGGCCGTGGAGGGCATGAAGCCCGGCTCGGTGATCGTCGATCTGGCCGGCGAGAGCGGCGGGAACTGCGAGCTGACCAGGCCGGGAGAGGTGTCGGTCGCCCACGACGTGAAGATCGTCTCTCCGCTGAACCTGCCGGCGACCGTGGCTGAGCACGCCTCCCAGCTGTTTGCCCGCAACGTTCAGGCGCTGCTGGAGCTGCTGCTCGGGGAGGATGGCGGGCTCAAGCTCGACTTCGAGGATGAGATCGTGAGCGGCGCCTGCGTCGTGCGCGACGGGGAGATCGTCAACGAGGGCGCCAAGCGCGCCCTCGATGCGGCCGCGGGAGGTGGGGCGCAGTGATCCTGGCGAGCGTGCTGACCACCAACCTCGCGATTCTCGTGCTCGCGGGCTTCGTCGGCTTCATCGTGATCTCGAAGATCCCGAACACGCTGCATACGCCGCTCATGTCCGGCACCAATGCGATTCACGGGATCGTCCTGGTCGGGGCGCTGGCGCTGTTCATCGCCGCCGAAATCGGGCCGCTCCAGCTGCACCTCGACGCTCTGAGCAAGGCCCTGGTCGTGATCGCGATCGTGTTCGGCACGATCAACATCGTCGGCGGATTTCTGGTCACAGACCGGATGCTTGAGATGTTCAAGAGCAAGCCGAAGGGCGGCGAACGCGGCGGCGCGGGCGAGACGAAGGGCGGCGAACGCGGCGGCGCGGGCGAGACGAAGGGCGGCGGCGCGGGCGAGACGAAGGGCGGCGGCGCGTGAGCGCGTTGCATCTCTTCCACACGCACGCTGCGGCGGGCGGCACGTTCTTCCTGCGCACCGAAGACGCGATCTACGTCCTCTACATCATTGCCTTCGCGCTGATGATCCAGGGCCTGCGCGGGCTGGCCGGCCCGAAGACCGCGGTTCGGGGAAACCGCATCGCGGCGGTCGGGATGGGCTTCGCGGTCGTGGCGACGCTGCTCACCCCCGGCCTCGGGAACTGGGGTCTGATCGTTCTCGGCATCGGTCTGGGCACCGCGATCGGGATTCCCGCCGCGCGCAACGTGAAGATGACGGCGATGCCGCAGATGGTCGCGCTGTTCAACGGCGTCGGCGGAGGCGCGGTGGCGCTGATCTCCTGGGTGGAGTTTCGGGGCCGCGGGTCCACCTACGGCACGCATGCCGTCGAGTCGACGATCAAGGTCGGCGCCTTCACGTTTCACCATGCGGCGCCGGTTGCCGGTCCAGCGACCTATGTGGCGATCTTCTCCGTGGTGGCGGCGATCATCGGCTCGGTCTCCTTCTGGGGCTCGAACATCGCGTTCGGCAAGCTCCAGGAAATCATCGCCGGCCGACCGATCAGCCTCGGCCGGGCCCAGCAGTTCGTCAATCTGCTGCTGCTCGCCGCGGCCGTGGCCGCCGGCGTGGCGCTGATCGACGGCGTGCACTCCGAACTGCTGTTCATCGGAATGCTCGTGGCGGCGGCGGTGCTCGGCAACTTCGTCGTGCTCCCGATCGGGGGAGCGGACATGCCGGTGGTGATCGCGCTGCTGAACGCGTTCACCGGGGTGTCGGCGGCCTGCACCGGCATGGCGCTCAACAACCCCGCGCTGATCGTGTTCGGGATGCTGGTCGGCGCCTCCGGCACGATCCTCACCAATCTGATGGCGGAGGCGATGAACCGCTCGATCCCGGCGATCGTGGCCGGGGGGTTCGGGGGCGGCGGCGCCGTCGCCGGGGCTGAAGGGGCCGGCGAGCACGCGGGCACCGTGCGCTCGACGAGCGCTGCCGATGCGGCGATCCAGCTGGCATACGCCAGCCGGGTGGTGATCGTGCCCGGCTACGGGATGGCGGTCGCCCAGGCCCAGCATGCGGTGCGGGAGCTGGCGGGAGAGTTGGAGAAGCGGGGCGTGGAAGTCAACTATGCGATCCACCCTGTGGCGGGACGCATGCCCGGCCACATGAACGTGCTGCTGGCCGAGGCCGACGTGCCATACGACCAGCTCAAGGAGATGGACGAGGCGAACCCCGAGTTTCAGCGCACCGACGTCTCGCTGGTGATCGGCGCCAACGACGTCACCAATCCGGCTGCCAAGAACACGCCCTCCTCGCCGATCTACGGCATGCCGATCCTGGAGGTCTCCGACAGCCACTCGATCATCGTGATCAAGCGCTCAATGAATCCCGGGTTCGCCGGGATCGAGAACGAGCTGTATTACGACCCGAAGACCTCGATGCTCTTCGGCGATGCCAAGAGCGCGGTCTCCGACATCGTCGCCGAGCTCGGCGACCTCTAGACGCCGGCGGCGGGGTCCGCGCGAGCACCGGAGCCGGTGCGGGTTCTGAGAGACTGCCGGGTGTGATCGAGCGGGGTCAGGCTCTGGCGGCGCTGACCGGCAGCGAGTTCGACCTGCTGGTGGTCGGCGGGGGCATCACCGGCGCGGGGGTGGCCCTGGATGCCGCGGCGCGCGGATTCAGCGTGGCGCTGATCGAGCGCGCAGACTTCGCCTCGGGGACCTCAAGCCGATCGAGCAAGCTCGTGCACGGGGGGTTGCGCTATCTGCAGCAGTTCGATCTGGGCCTGGTGCGCGAGGCGCTGCTGGAGCGCCAGCTGATGGTCGCGCTCGCGCCGCACCTGGTGCGTCCCCTCCCGCTGCTGGTGCCGGCGTTCGAGGGCTCCCGGCCGGACCGGCTCGTCGGAGTCGGTCTGAACCTGTATGACGTGATGTCGGTGGACCGCGACCGGCTGCGCTCCCGCCGCTCGCGCCGGGCGGCGGCTCACGCCGGCGGCGGTGAGCGCGCGGAGGCGGGCGAGGATTGGAGCCCGGAGCGCCACCGGATCGTCTCCGGAGAGGAGGTGATGGAGATGCTGCCGGCGTTCGCTGGGCGCGTGCCCTCCAGCGGCT
>DAHVAB010000379.1 GCA_027314825.1 Solirubrobacterales bacterium | reverse complement strand
TGCCTGGTGGGCGCCGCGGGGCGCTCCGAGCCTTGGCGGGACTGGGACTGTCCGTCCCGGCTCGGGCTCTGCCGCGGTCCCGGCGTGCCCGGCCTGGGATCGGTGCGTGCCTGACGTTGGTCGCCGGGGGCCTGGCGAGCGTTGGGGGCCTGTCGGGGCCCGCCAGCCGCTTGCTGGGAGGCGTCGGGGGCCTGCCCGGGGGCGTCGTGGGCCTGCCGGGGCCCGCCAGCCGCTTGGTGGGAGGCGTCGGGGGCCCGTCGGGACTCCGGGACCGCTTGGCGAGCGTCGCCCTGCCCGCGGCCGGCCGCCGCGGCCGCTGCGCCGGGCTGTCGAGCGGCGTTCGCATCTGCGCCCGCGGTCCGCTTCTCGCCCGGGGATGCGCCGTCGACCGCGGCCGGCGGCTTCGCCGGCACGCCCGGGCCGGGCTGGGAGGCGCCGTTGCGGCCGAGCGCCCGCAGGGCGGCCTGCTCGTCGACTGAGGAGGCGGCCGCCTTCGCCTCCACGCCAGCGGCGTGCAGCAGGTCGAGCAGCTCTTTGCTGGAGACTTTCTGCTCCTTGGCGATCTCGTGCACACGCTTGCGACTCATTGGCTCACCGATTCTACGAGTTCCTGAAGGTCCAGCTGAGCTCTGCAGCGCAGCGCTCGCGCGATCGCGCCTCGGCGCACAGCCAGCGTGACGCAGCCGGCAGCAGGTGCTCTGCCGCCGTCCGCGCGGCAGAGGTAGGCACCGCGACCGGGCATTCGTGCGCCCGGATCCAGCACGATCCTGCTCCTCTCTCCGCCTGTGCCGGTGGAGAGAGTGAGACGCATGAGCTCGCCCTTGGAGGCGATCCGCCCGCAGCCGACGCAGCGGCGCTGCGGCGTCTGCGCCCCTATGAGCTCCGCTCCCCGCTGTGCTCGGGGTCGGCCGGCGTCTGGCCGCCGTCGATCGCCGCGGGGACCCGGTCCTGCTCGCTGCCGGTAGCTCCATCCGAGCCGGAGATCGCCTCTGGCTCCTGGGTGGCGCCCGCCTCGACGTCCATCCCCGACTCGCCGTCAGTCGGCGTGAGCCCATCCTCCTCGCCAGCCGCAGCGATATCGCCGTCCGTCTGCTCGACACCACCCGCTCGACCAGCGGACGTCGCCTCGCGCTCCGCCCCCTCGGCGGCCTCGGCGGTGAACTCGGTCGCCTCAGCGTCAGGTGCGGCGTCGGTCGCAGGGGCCAGATCGGCGACGCGATCGCCCTCGATGCCCGCCAGCGCCTGATGGCTCTCCAGGCCGCAGTAGCGCGAGCCTGGCAGGGCGGCGTTCGGGCAGCGCCTGCCGTTTGAGAGGATCGCCGCGCAGCGGCCGGAGACCTCCTCCTCCTCGTAGCCGTGCTCGGCCTCCTCGGCGGCGAACTCGGTCTCCGAGCGGATGTCCACACGCCAGCCGGTCAGACGCGCCGCCAGGCGGGCGTTCTGTCCTTCGCGGCCGATCGCCAGCGAGAGCTGGTCGTCGGGGACGATCACGGTCGCCTGCTTGTTCTCGTCATCCACCAGGACCTCGCGCACCCGGGCGGGTGAGAGCGCCTTGGCGACGAAGCGGGCCGGCTCCTCGTTGAACGGGATGATGTCGATCTTCTCGCCGCGCAGCTCGGAGACGACCATCCTCACCCGCGAGCCGCGCGGGCCGACGCACGCGCCGACCGGGTCGACCCCGTCGGTGTGGGAGATGACGGCGATCTTGGAGCGGTAGCCGGGCTCGCGGGCGACGCCCACGATCTCCACCAGGGCGTCAGCGATCTCCGGGACCTCCAGCTCGAAGAGCTGCTTGATCAGCTCCGGGTCGCGCCTGGAGACGATGATCGAGGGGCCCTTCGTCGAGGGAGAGACCTCCTTGATCACGGCCTTGATCCGCTGAGAGTGGTCGTAG
>DAHVAB010000378.1 GCA_027314825.1 Solirubrobacterales bacterium | reverse complement strand
GGCCGCCGCCTCGCTGGCCCGTCGGCGCCCGATGCCCGCCGGGCTCGCCATCGGCGGCGTGAGCCTGCTGCTCGCGGCCGCCTTCCTTCTCGCCTCCTTCGGTCGCGAGGCGGTCAACTACATCTCCCGCGAAGACGTCACCGTCGAGATGGCCTACGAACGCGACTCCCCGCCCGGCTCGGCCGTCCTCTTCCTGGCCCCCAACGTCCCCAACCGCATGACCTGGCGCTACGCCTCAAAGCAGGTCTGGGGCGGATCCTTCAGCCCCTCGCTGACAGAAGACCCCCGCTTCCGCGGCCACGCCCTCGGCGTCTCCGATCTCGGCGCGATCGAATCGAAGCTGCGCTCACTGGGGGCCACGCAAACCTACGTGATGATCGGACCGAGCCAGACCCGCTACGTGGAAGCGTTCGGGCTGCTCGCGCCGGGCTCCGGCGAAGCCCTCACCACAGCGCTTCTGGCCTCCAAGAGCTTCGAGCTGGTCGCAAGAGACGGACAGGCGATGCTGTTTCGCATGCGCAAGGCGGGGGAACGTCCGCGATGAGCGCCGAGCCGCTCGTGCTCTGCTACCACGCCGTCAGCGAGCGCTGGCCGTGCGAGCTCGCGATCCCGCCCGACCGGCTGGAGCGCCAGCTGCGGATACTGCTCGGGATGGGCTACCGGGCCGTGCGCTTCTCGGAGCTGCTCGACGCCCCGCAGGGTGACAGGCTGCTCGCGGTCACCTTCGACGACGCCTTCGCCTCGACCTGTGCGAACGGCCTGCCGGTGCTGCGGCGGCTCGGAATCCCGGCGAGCATGTTCGTCCCCAGCGACTACGTCGGCATGACCGCGCTTCACTGGCCGGGAGTGGAGCAGTGGCTCGACGGCGAGCACGCCGCGGAGCTGCGGCCCGCCACCTGGGCGCAGCTGCGCGAGCTGCTGGCGCAGGGTTGGGAGATCGGCTCGCACTCGCGCACGCACCCTCACCTCACGCGGCTCTCCGACGAGCGGCTCTCCGAGGAGCTGCAGGGCTCCCGCGAAGCGCTGGAAGCAGGGCTGGGCAGGCCCTGCCGCTCCTTCGCCTACCCCTTCGGCGAGCTCGACGACCGCGTGCTGGCCGCCACCGCGGCGGCCGGCTACCGGGCCGCGGTCACCCTCCCGATCCGCCTGCGCCGACCCGCCCCGCTCGCCTGGCCGAGGGTCGGCATCTACCGCACCGACGGGCCCGTGCGCTTCCGCGCAAAGGTGAGCCGTACCGTCCGAACCCTACGCCACACCCCGCTCGCCACCCCGCTGCTGAAGACCCACACGCTCACGCTCGCCGCCGAAGGCCGCCCCACACGACCACCCCCTCGGACCGACCCGCTCGTGCTGCTGACCGACGCCGAGGAGCGCTCGATCCTCGCCGCCACGCGCGCGCTCGCAGCCGGCGGCTACCGGGTCGCGGCCGCCGCCGCGGGCACCAGGCGCGCTGCGGCGCAGTGCTCGCGCCTCTGCGAGCGGCGGATCGCGCTGCCGGACCCGCTCGCCGACGAGGCGGGCTACATCGACGGGCTGGAGCGCACGCTGCGCCACGGCGGCTACGACATCCTCATCCCCGGGAGCGACCCGGCGCTGCTCATCGTCTCTGAGAACAGGGAACGCTTCGAGTCTCACGCTCTCATTGGACTGCCGCCGCACGAGACGGTGCTGCGCAGCCTCGACAAGCTCGCGCTGCAGGATCTTGCGCGGGGCACGGGCCTGGAGGTTCCGCCCACGGTGGCCTGCGAGAGCGTCGAGCAGGCGCTGGCCGCCGCGCGCGAGCTCGGCTACCCGGTCGCGATCAAGCCGCGCAGCTCCGCCTACCGCGCCGGCGGACGCCTGCACCACGTGCCCGGAAGGATCGCGTGCAGCGAGGCCGAGCTCGCCCACATCGCG
>DAHVAB010000377.1 GCA_027314825.1 Solirubrobacterales bacterium | reverse complement strand
GGGCGGCGAGCGCCAGCACGCGCAGCCCGCGTTCTGAGAGCTCGCGGTTGGCGGCCAGGATGTCATCGCGCGCGGCGGCGATCGGAACCTGACGATCGTGCCAGAGCGCCTGGGCGCAGCGGTCGAGCATCACGTCAGGCGCGCCCTTCACGGCCATCACGTGCGGCGCTTGGAGGATGCCGTCGCTCGCCCAGTCCGGGCGGTCGTGCATCGTCGCCATGAACTTGTATTCGGAGTCGAAGGGCACCTCCGCGACTCGAGGCAGATCGCGCCGCGTCTGCTCGGCGTCGACTCCCATCTTCGCCGCGAGCACAACGAGCGCCGCGCTCGCCTCCGCGGCGGGCCGACTGTGGAAGGGAGCCTGCGGAGGCCGGTCCTGCGCCATCATGCGCTCCCGGCACCCGCCATCATGCGCGCCCGGCCCCGGTCATCATGCGCGCCCGGCCCCGGTCATCATGCGCGCCCGGCTCCCATCATCATCATCCGCTCCCGCCGCTCGCCATCTCCGGCTCGCCCGCCTGGGCGCTCACAAGCGTTCCCGCCTGACCGCTCACGAGGCGGGCGGCATCGGCGATCGAGCCGATCACCGCGTGCCCTCCGGTCCGCTGCACGAACTCGCGTGCGGCCGCGACCTTCGGGCCCATCGAGCCGGCCGCGAACGCCTGCGCGCCCAGCGCGTCCGGCCCGGTCCTGCGGATCGCCCGCTGCTGCGGCGTTCCCCAGTCCAGGTAGACGGCGTCCACGTCGGTGATGATCGCGAGCATCTCCGCTCCGATCTCCGCGGCCAGCAGTGCGCTCGCGCGGTCCTTGTCGATGACCGCCTCCACCCCCACGAGGCGGCGACCGGCGGGCACCGGCTCATCCACGTGGGCGACCGGGATGCCGCCGCCGCCGGCGCAGACGACCACGGCGCCGTGGTCGAGCATCCATTCGACGGGCTTCAGGCCGTAGATTCGCCGCGGCAGCGGCGAGGCGACGACGCGGCGCATGCTCTGCCCGTCCGCCTTGAAGGTCCAGCCCTTCTCGCCGGCGAGCTGGCGGGCGCGCTCGGCCGTGTAGAGCGGTCCGATCGGCTTGCTCGGATCCTTGAAGGCGGGATCGTCCGGATCGACCTCTATCTGGGTGAGCAGGGTGACGACCGGGGTCTGGAAGGGAAGCTCGTTGCCCAGTTCCTGCTGGAGCACGTAGCCGATCATCCCCTCGGTCTCCGCATCCAGGATGTCCAGCGGGTAGGGCTCCACCTCGGTGTAGGCGGAGCCCTGCAGAGCGAGCAGCCCGACCTGCGGGCCGTTGCCGTGTGAGATCACGAGCTCGTGATCTTGGGCCACCGGCGCCAGGCTCCGCGCGGCGGCGCGCACGTTGCGACGCTGATTGGCGGCGCTCAGCGCCTGCCCGCGCTGCAGCAGCGCGTTGCCGCCAAGAGCAGCCACGACCCGCATCAGTCACCCAGGGTCGCGACCATCTCGGCCTTTCCCCCAGTCGTGGTCGAAGCCGCCGCACGTGATCTCGACGCCCGCGTCGCGGAAGCGCGGGTGAAAGCGGTAGATCGCCTCGACGTTCAGTATCTCCCGCCGGCGTGCCGGCCGGTACGTCGAGGAGATCATCACGCTGCCGTACAGCCAGGCGCTGCTGTCACGGGTGAAGAGGTGGTTGGGCAGCGGCTCGATCACGGTGTAAGCGCTCCCACCTTCGAATGGACGCCGAGGGCCTGCGGGGTGTGAGTGCTCACGCGTGATCCTTTCAGCCGGCCGGCGCGGCGATTGCGCAGCGCGCAGAGCGCAGGGCCGCAGACGATGAAGCGGACCGTAGGCGCATCGCGGATCGCAACCATCGGTGGTTTTCGCTGAAGGGCATGCAGCTTTGCCGCAACGTGAGCGCGCGCCGGCGCGGTCGGGCGC
>DAHVAB010000376.1 GCA_027314825.1 Solirubrobacterales bacterium | reverse complement strand
CCGCCGGCTGCTCGCAGGCGAGAGCCCCGAGCCGATGCACCTCCGGGTCATCGAGAAGGCCAGCGGCCTCGACCGGTGGCTGGTCGCACGAAGCACGCCGATCCTCGAGCCCGACTCGCGCCTCCCTCAGTATGCGGTCAACGTCTTCGAGGACATCACCGATTTGAAGCGAGCCGAAGTGGCGGAGCGCTTCCTGGCCGAGGCCAGCAGCGTGCTCGCCTCCTCACTCGATCACTCCCGCACCCTCCAGCAGCTGGCGAAGCTGGCCGTGCCGGCGCTGGCGGACTGGTGCTCGGTGGCCGTGCTCGACGAGCACGGCGCGATCACGACGGTCGCCATACACCACCCCGACCCGGCAAAGCTCGCGATCGCCCAGGAGTTGCTGAGGGACTACCCCAACCAGGCCGACCGGCCCTACGGGGCGGCGCAGGTGATCCGCAGCGGGGAAACCGTCCACGCCGACGTGGACGCCGACTCGGTGGCTCGCTACGCGCAGGACGACAGGCACCGCGATCTCCTGCGAAGCCTCGGCGTGCGCTCAGTGATCATCGCGCCGATGCTCGCCGGCGGCAAGGTGATCGGCGCCATCACCCTCTCATCGGCGGAGTCTGCTCGCCGTCTCACCGCCGCCGATATCGCGCTCGCCGAGGAGCTGGGGCGCAGAGCCGGGATCGCGATTGAGAACGCACGGCTGTTCACCGAGCGCACGCGCATCGCGAACGTCCTGCAGCGAGCGCTTCTGCCCAAGACGCTGCCGGAGATCCCCGGGGCCGAGGTCGCCGTGCTCTATGCCGCCGCCGGAGAGCTGAACGAGGTCGGCGGTGACTTCTACGACCTCTTCGAGCATCGCGACGGGCGCTGGGTGCTCGTGATCGGGGACGTCTGCGGCAAGGGTCCGCAGGCGGCCGGCGTGACCGCGCTCGCCCGCCACACGCTGCGCGCGGCCGCAGCCAGCGGTCAGTCCCCACGTATGCTGCTGCTCTCGGTGCACCAGGCTCTCAGCAGCCAGCCCCCCGGCCTGGACATGTGCACCATGGGCGTCGTCCTGGCCGATCTGCGCCCGCCGGTCGCGCATCTGACGATCGTGCTCGGCGGCCATCCCCACCCGCTGTTGATCGACCGCGCGGGCTCGGTGCGGGCCATCGGACGGGCCGGCACGCTGCTCGGGGTGATCGACCCGCCACGCATCGAGCAGGCCGAGGTCGAAATGAACGCCGGCGAGACGCTGATTCTCTACACCGACGGCGTGACGGACGCGGGGGCGCCGCAACGACCGCTCGGCGAGGACGATCTGCGTCGGGTCGCGAGCGCCACGCACGGCCTGCCGCTCGAAGATCAGCTCGAGCACATCCGCCGGGCAGCGGCGGAGCGCGTGCAGGGCGAGATGCGCGACGACATCGCGCTGATCGGGCTGCGTCTGACGCCGGATCCTCTGCCGGCCGCCGCCGATTGAAGCCACCCCGAGCGGGGAAGACCACGACCGTCCGATCTCTCGTGCGGCAGGAGGAACGCGTTGCCGGACACGGAGCACAGCCTGCGGTGAGCATGAGCAGCTCGCCGGCAGAAAACCAGCGCCGCGCGTTCGGCACGACGATCTCCGCAAGTGCGGCGCCATACGGCTACACGTTGTCGATCTGGTCGACGGGCGCGCTGCTGATCCACTTCCGCGGCAACCCGAACGTCTGGGAGATCTTCCTGTTCGCGTTCGGCGCGGTCGCCGGGTACGCCGTGCTCGGGCGCATAGGCACGATCATCATGCGCCGCTCGCCGCCCCTGCGCAGCCAGTCCCTGAAGGTCGAAGCCGGCATGTTCGACTGGCTCGCCGTCGGACTGTCCGCCGGCGCGGCAGCGCTGCTCGACCAGATTCCGACATGGGCGGTGTGGCCGCTCAGCTCGGGCCTCGTCACCATCATCT
>DAHVAB010000375.1 GCA_027314825.1 Solirubrobacterales bacterium | reverse complement strand
GCCGGCCGCCTGGCCGTTGGATAGGGAGCGCTCGCGGGCGTTCTGCGTGAGCGACCGAAACGTGGCGGCGCTCTACGGCGGGCGCCTCGGCGAGCTGGCCGCCGCCGCGATCGAGATCGAGCCGGGGGAGAGCGCCAAGACGCTCGCCGGCGCCGAGCGGGTGTGGAGTGGGCTCGTGGAGGCGGGGATGACCCGCGCCGACCATGTGGTCGCGCTCGGGGGAGGCGTGGTGGGGGATCTGGCCGGCTTCTGCGCGGCCACCTACCAGCGCGGCGTGCCGGTCGTTCAGGTGCCGACCACGCTGGTCGCCCAGGTCGACTCCGCCTACGGCGGCAAGACCGGCGTGGACCTGCCGCAGGCCAAGAACTACGTTGGCGCCTACCACCAGCCGGCCGGGGTGATCTGCGACCCGCAGACGCTGCTCTCGCTGCCCGAGCGGGAGCTGGCGGCCGGATGGGTGGAGGTGCTGAAGACCGCCCTGATCGCGGGCGGCCCGCTGTGGGAGCGGGTGAGCGCAGCCGAGCCGGGCGCCGCGCCCGATGAGCAGACGATCCTCTCCTGCCTGAGGGTGAAGCTGGGGATAGTGGCTCGCGACGAGCGCGACGCGGGCGCCAGGCAGGCGCTCAACCTCGGCCATACGATCGGCCATGCGATCGAGGCGGCCACCGGGTATCGGCGCTATCTGCATGGCGAGGCGGTCGGGATCGGGCTGTTGGCGGCGCTCCGGCTCTCCGGCGCCGACGGCCTGCGCTCGCAGGTGCGCGAGCTTCTGGGCGCTCGCGGCCTGCCGGTGGTGGCGGAGGGGCTCGACGTGGAGGAGGTGGTGGCGGCGACCGCGCTCGACAAGAAGCGGCTGTCCGGGAGCGTCCCGTTCGTGCTGCTGGAGCGCCCGGGGGAGGTCCGGCTCGGCTGCGAGCTGGCGGAGGCGCAGGTGCGCGCGGCCGTCGCGGAGATCTGCGGCTGAGCCGGGACGGCGCTAGGCTGCCCTGAAATGGCCGCCGCCCATCGCATCGAGGTGCTGCATGGCGTCAACCTCGACATGCTGGGCCGGCGCGATCCCCGCCACTACGGGGAGGGCGGCCGGCCGCTCAGCCTGCTGGAGCTCGAGCGCCGCATAGAGTCCTTCGCGGCCGATCAGGGGCTGCGGGTGCGCTTCTTTCACACCAACGCGGAGGGGGAGATGGTGGCTCGCCTGCACCGTCTCGCCGACGAGGCCGACGGGGCGATCCTCAATGCCGGCGCGTGGACGCACTACTCGTGGGCGCTGCGCGACGCGTTGGAGATCGCCGGGGTGCCGACGGTGGAGGTCCACCTCTCCGACGTCGAGTCGCGGGAGCCGTGGAGGAGGGTCTCGGTCTTCGACGGCCTCTGCGTCGCGAAGATCTCCGGCAGGGGCCCGGATGGCTACCGGATGGCGATGGCGCAGCTGCGCAGGACTCTGGACGGCGCAGATGAGTGAGAGCGTCGCCGCGGAGGGCGCCGGGCTGCGGCGGATGGAGCGCCTGGCGGGCGATCTGGAGGAAGGCTCGCTGCACGCGCTGCTGGTGAGCGCGCCGGCGAACGTTCGCTACCTGACGGGCTTCACGGGCTCCAACGGGATCGCGATCGTCGTGGCGGCGAGCTCGACCGCGCGCTCCGGCCTGGGGCCGCACCGGTTCCTGACCGACTTCCGCTACGAGACCCAGGCGGAGGCGGAGGTCGGCGCCGCCGCGCCCGGCTGCGAACGGATCGTCGCGACCGGCGAGCTGATCGAGGCGGCCGCCGAGCTTCTCACCCATTCCGGCGCGGCGAGGATCGGCTTCGAGGAGCAGCACCTCTCGGTCGCCCGCCACCGTCATCTGACGGAGCTGGTCGGCGATGGCGCGCAGCTGATCGGCACGGCCGGGCTGGTGGAGCGGCTGCGCGAGGTCAAGGAAGCGGACGAGCTGAGGCGGA
>DAHVAB010000374.1 GCA_027314825.1 Solirubrobacterales bacterium | reverse complement strand
CGGGTGCTGCACCACGAGCACGGGCAGCCGCCCGCCGTCAGTCGCCCGGGTCGCCGTCCGGGTGCTGCACCACGAGCGCGGGCAGCCGCCCGCCGTCAGTCGCCCGGGTCGCCGTCCGGGTGCTGCACCACGAGCACGGGTACCCGCCCGGCGCCCTTCAGAACGGCCGCCGAGGTGCTGCCGAGCAGCCTCGAGCGCAGGCCGTGGTGGCCGCGGGAGCCGAGCACGATCGCGCCCGCGTGCGCCTGTCTCGCCGTTGCGAGGATCGCCTCGGCGGCGTCGCTGACGTCCTCGACTATCCGCTCCGAGGCCTGCAGGCCGGCGCCGCGGGCGAGCTCTGCGCCCTCGTGGGCGAGCTCGTGCGCGCGGCTCTCCACCTCGCGGTCGATCTCCCGGGCGACCGCCGGGTCGTAGGGCATCATCGTGCCGAGGCCGGTCGGGTCGGGCACGAGCATCAGCTCGCCGAGTCCCGGCTCCCAGACGGTGATGATGAGCGCCGGCCGCGGCGCGAAGAGCTCGCCCGCGCTGCGGACCGCGGCCTGCGCGGCCGGCGAGCCGTCATAGGCGATCACGATCGGGGAGGCCGCCGCCATCGTGCGGCAAGCGTAGCGGCTGCCGTGGCGGATCGGCCCTCGCGCGAGCGGCCCGGCCGTCGGCCGGTGGCGCCGAGGTGAGCGCGCGGACGCATCTCGGGCCTTGAATGTGAGCGCGCGGAGCGCGCCGCGGGCCGCGTGGTGGCGGCCTCAGCCGCCGCTCTGGATCGCCGTCCAGGCGGCCTGCGCGCCGATGAACGGCGCCAGGCAGATGTAGCAGGCGTGATCTGTCAGCTCCGGCAGCTGCGCGGTGCGCCCGTGCAGGATGTAGTCGTGCAGGAGCTCGAAGATGCCACCGACGATCGCCTCGCCGATTATCGAGGAGGGCATCCGCGGGGGCATCGACGCGTCGAGGCGAAGGTCGAGCAGTTCGGCGTATGAGTAGTTGGCCTCGTCGACGCGTCCGGCGACATGGGGGTAGGCGATCAGGATGTCGACACAGGCCAGGTGGGCGTATGCGCGCTCGGCCGAGAGGAACTCCAGCAGGGCTTCCACGCCCAGCTTCACGTTCTCGGCCCAGTCGAGATCTAGGTCGATCGCGCGCCGGACCGCCGCCACCGCCTTGGCATGGCCGACCTCGTATGTGGCGAGGAAGGCCTCCTCCTTGTTGGCGAAGTGCTGGTAGAAGGTCTGCAGGGAGACCGAGGCCTCCGCCACGATGTCCTCCAGTCCGAGCTCCGGATAGCCGTTGGCGGCGGTGCGCTTGGCGATCGCGTCGAAGATGCGCTCCCGCTGATTGTGCGCCACGAACCCGCGCGGCAGGTTGTGCTCGCCCGGTGGCAGGCGGCGTGCGCTCCAGCTCGGCGAGAGGGAGAGCGTTCCGGGCGCGCGGCCGGCCGTCCGCGGACGTGCGGCTGCGGCCGGCCGCGGATGCGGCCGCGGCGGGATCTCCGCCGGCGAGGGGTGGTAGCTGGTCGTCCACGCCATCAGCTCCGGCAGCACCTTCATCAGCTGCGAGCGCAGGGCTCGGCGGGAGCGCTTGCGTCGCACCCGGGAATAGAGGATCGTGCGCAGCGCTCCGACGATCGCCCGCGCCACGGGGTCGGGCACGGCTCCCGGGTGATCGCCCTCCTGCAGGCCGTGGCTGATGAAGCGGGCGAGCATCGCGCCACCCTGCGCCCACCGCTCCACCCCCGGCGGCCCGGCCGCCGCCAGCTCAACGCAGATCAGCCGTGCGGCGTCCGGCCGGCGCGCCGTCGCCTCGAAGATCGCGGTGATCACCGCCTCCAGCCGCTCCTGCCAGCGATCCTGGGGCATGTCGGCGTCGGCCAGCCATCTCAGCAGTGCCTCCAGGAGCATGTCGTAGGTGGCCAGGAGGCACTCCTCCTTGTTGGCGAAATGCTCGTAGAA
>DAHVAB010000373.1 GCA_027314825.1 Solirubrobacterales bacterium | reverse complement strand
AGCGTTGGGAGACACCCAACATCGCGTTCAAGCCCTATCCGGCCTGTCACTACATCCACGCCTCGCTCGACGCCACCCGCGAGCTGATCGCCGAGCAGCCGATAGAGGCGGAGGAGATCGAGGAGATCGTCAATCGCAGGCTGCGCGAGGTGGGCCTCCGCAACGCCGGTCAGAAGATGCCCAACGAGCTCTCCGGCGGCATGCGCAAGCGGGCCGGCTTCGCCCGCGCGCTCGTGCTGGAGCCGGAGATCGTGCTCTTCGACGAGCCGGACTCCGGGATCGACCCGGTCAGGACCGCGCTGCTCTGCGAACTGATCAAAGAGATCCACGAGGAGAACGGCGGCACCTACGTGGTGATCACCCACGACATCATGAGCGCCAGGCGCATCGCCGAGTACATCGCGGTGCTCTGGCGCGGACGGGTCGTGGAGGCCGGTCCGTCCGAGCAGCTCTTCGAGTCGGAGAACGAGTTCGTGCGCCAGTTCCTCTCCGGTGAATCGGCGGGCCCGCTCGGCATGGGCTAGCCCATGACCGTCGCCCGGATGCTCGGCGCCCTGGCCGGCCGGGCGGCGCGCAGGCCGCTGATCGTCGTCTCGGTGGCGCTCGCGCTGGCGGCGGCCGGCGCCGTGCTCGCGCTCTCCCTGCGCCCGACCGCGCAGACCAGCACCTTCGTCGGCAGCTCCAGCGCCTCCTATCGCGCCACTCAGGCCTACTACCGGCGCTTCGGCGGCGAGCCGATCCAAGTGGTGGTGAAGGGCGACCTGCAGAGGCTGCTGCTGAGCGGGGACGTGGGGCGCCTGCTCGGATTGGAGGGGTGCGTGGCCGGCAAGGTCCCGCAAAGTGCGCTGCCGCAGGAGGGGGGCGTGAACGGCCCGTGCGGGCAGATCGCCCGGATGCACGCGGTGAAGGTCGTGATCGGGCCGGCGACGTTCATCGAGGAGGCGGCTGAAGAGATCGATGGTCAGCTGGCCGGGCGGCGCAAGAGCGTGGAAGCGCAGGCAGCCGCCGCGCGGCGCTCGGTCCGCGCCCGTGCGCTCGCACAGGGACTCTCCGTGGCGCAGGCGCGCACGCTCGGGCGTGAGGCCGGCGAAGCGACGATGAAGGCGTTCGCGGCCGAAGTCGCGACGCTCGCGGTGAGGTACGGGATCAGCGAAGAACCGAGCCTGGAAAGCCACAGCTTCATCACCAGCCTCGTCTTCAACACCGCCTCCGAAGCGCCGGGCACGCCGAAGGCTCGCTTCGCGTACCTGTTTCCGAGCCGCGACGCGGCGCTGATCTCGATCCGGCTGCGGGCCGGGCTCTCAGAGGCGCGCACCGAAGCGGCGATCGCCACGATCCGCCGGGCGCTCGCGATGCCGCAATGGCGGCTGGCCAACGGTCGCTACCTGCTGACCGGAGAGCCGGTGATAGTCAGCCAGCTGACCTCGGCGATCACCCGCCAGATCATCCTGCTGCTGGTCGCGGTCGCGATCGTGATGGCGCTCGTGCTCAGCCTCGTCTTCCGGGGACGGCCACGGCTGCTGCCGCTCGGATTGGCGCTGATCGGCGCGGCACTCCTGTTCGGGGCCCTCTCGCTCGCCGGCGCCCGGCTCAGCATCGGAGAGGTGGCGGTGCTGCCGGTCTTGACGGGGCTGGCGGTCGACTACGCGATCCAGCTGCACTCGCGCGTCCAGGAGGCGCTCGGCGGATCGCGCCCGGACTGGGATGTGCGCGGCGCGGTCGTGATGGCCGCGAGCACGGGCGGGCCTTCGATCGCGGCTGCGGCGGCGGCGAGCGGGGGCGCGATGCTGGTGCTCCTGCTCTCGCCGGTACCGCTCGTGCGCTCGTTCGCGCTGCTGCTGGTGGCAGGCCTCGCGATCGCCCTGCTCTGCGCTCTGACGGTCGGCTCGGCGGCGATCGTGCTCGCCGCCCGCCTGCGCCGCACCGCCGCCGTGCAGCCGCGGGCCGTCGCCCCG
>DAHVAB010000372.1 GCA_027314825.1 Solirubrobacterales bacterium | reverse complement strand
AGCCCTCCGGGATCGGCAGGCAGTAACGGCTATCCGCGACGGTCCACTCGGCCATCCCGCCGTCGATATCCATCCCGGTGAACCTCGCCCGCGGGCAGAGGTTCTCGCGACCGCCGAGGCAGAACCGGCAGTGCCCGCAGGTCCAGCCGAGCCACGGCACGCCGACCAGCTCTCCGTCCGGCTCGGTGCGACCGACGATCTGATGTCCGAGGATCCTCGGCGGATCGGCGATCGCGAGCTCGCCGTCGAGCAGGTGCAGGTCGGTGCGGCAGATCCCGCATGCCTGCACCCTGATCAGAACCTGCCCCGGGCCGGGCCGCGGGATCGCGCGCTGCTGCGCGCGCAGGGGAGCGCCGACGCGCTCGAAGACCATCGCCCGCATCGTCTCGGGCTCAGGGCTCACGGGCCGGCTCCGGGCGGCTTCCGCCCGGCCTCTGGGCGGCTTCCGGCCGGCCTCCGGGCGGCCTCTGGGCGGCTTCCGCCCGGCCTCTGGGCGGCCGCCGGCCGGCTTCCGGCCGGCCTCCGGCCGATCGTGTGGTGGTGGCGGCGCACCTCACCGATACGCTACCGCTGGCCAGCGGCATGAGCACTGCCCCGATCTACTTCCGCCACCCGAGCTGCCTCGAGCACGACCCGCGGGCGCATATCCCCGGACATCCGGATACCCCGGAGCGGATCGTGGCGATCGAGGCTGCGCTCGCCGAGCACGACTGGCTCGGCTGGCAGCGGCGTGAGGCGAGCGCCGCCACCGAGCAGGAGCTGCGGCTGATCCACACCGAGCGGCACATCCGCCGGATCGCGGAGCTCTCGGCGGCCGGCGGCGGCGCGATCGATCCCGACACTGCGGTCGGGGAGGCGTCGTTCCGCGCGGCCGGGCATGCGGTGGGCGCAGCCTGCGCGATGGTGAGGGCGCTCTGCTCCGGGGAGAGCCGGCTCGGGTTCTGCGGCGTGCGACCGGCCGGCCACCATGCCGAGCCCGACCGGGCGATGGGCTTCTGCCTGTTCAACAGCATCGCGATCGCGGCGGAGCTGGCGATCAGGGAGCTCGGAGCGGAGCGGGTGCTCGTCCTCGACTGGGACGTGCATCACGGCAACGGCACCGCTGAGGCGTTCCGCGCCCGCTCGGACGTGCTGTTCGCAAGCATCCACCAGAGCGGGATCTATCCGGGCAGCGGCGCGCTCTCCGACGTCGGCTCCGGCCCGGGCGAGGGGTACACGATCAACCTGCCGGTGCCGGCCGGATCGGATGAGACCGTCTGGCTCTCGCTGCTGGAGCACATAATCGTCCCCGCAGCGATGGAGTTCGCTCCGGACCTGGTCCTGCTCTCGGCCGGGTTCGATGCCCATCGCGACGACCCGCTCGCGGGCTGCCGGCTGGAGTCCGGCTCGTTCGCCGCGATGGCGTGTCACCTGCGAGACCTGGCGGCTCGCGCCGAGGTCCCGATCGGCGGGATCCTTGAGGGAGGGTACGCGCTGCAGGCGACCGCAGAGAGCATGTGTGCGACCCTCGCCGCGCTCGCCGGCGAGGGGGAGGCGATCTCGGCGGCGCCGGATCCGATCCTTACATCGCGTGCCGCCTCGCACATCGGTCATTACTGGCCGCTCTAGCGCTCCGTGCTTTACCGTCACCCGGTTCTCGGAGCCTTGCGGATGCCGCCGGCCCGCCGAGCCGCCATCGTCATGCATCGTGGTGGGCGCATCAGACACCCTCGCCTCCCCGCGGCTCCAGGTGACGGGCGGCTCCTCTCCCCGACCGTCATCGGCCACGGCTCCCGAACCCGCGCCGGCGGCGGAGATCGGCGCGCGCGGTGGCGGCTCGGCCCGCGGTGTCTCGTCGCGTCCTCGCGCAGCGAAGCGCGACGGCGCCCCCACGCCAATCGTGTCAGGTGGCCAGCGCCCCGCCGGGGTGGCTGAGCGTGGTGATGGGCGTGCGCCGGTCGCGTCTCCGGACGGGGGGCGTTCCGCCGGGGTGGCT
>DAHVAB010000371.1 GCA_027314825.1 Solirubrobacterales bacterium | reverse complement strand
AGACGGTCCTCCCCGTCCGATCGGTCACGGTGACGGCCTCCGCCAGCCCTGTCAGCATCGCCTCCAGACGCTGCTGGAGGTCGCGGAGCTTCGAGTAGAGGCGTGAGTTGTCGATCGCGAGAGCCGCCCGCCTGGCCAGCTCGCAGGTCAGCTCCAGCTCCGCCTGGGTGTAGGGATCGCCGGGGCCGAGGCGGAGCAGCGAGATGGCGCCGAGGGTGCGGTTGCGGGCGGCCAGCGGCGCCACGATCGCCGTTCGGTAGCGGTTTGCGATCATGAACTCCACGTGCGCCTGTGCGTCCCCGAACCCGCGGAGCGTCGATTCGCTCAGCTCGGGCAGCAGCTCCGGGTCGCCGCTGCGGATCACGCGCGCCACCGGATGTCTGCCGTGAAGGTCGAGCGGGAAGCGATCACGAAGCGCCTGGAGCCCGCGCTCCAGCTCTGCGTCCGGGCTGGCGACCACGCCGTCGGCCAGCAGGCCCTCCTCCTCGTCGCACAGGTCTATGACGCAGAGATCGGCGAGCCGCGGCACGGTGAGCCTGGCCACCTGGCGGATGGTCGTCGCCGGATCGAGCGAGGTCGCCAGGACCGCACCAGCCTCGATCAGGATTCCCGCCGCGATCTGCTCCATGCCACGCCTGGCTGCAGCCATATGGAACTCTCCTCTTGAGGACGCCTGTCGTCCCGCCCCGTTCAGCCTCCATCATCGGCACGCGCTTGTCAAGATCATCCCCGCGGGCCCCGGTGAAGGCCGGCCCGCGGGGTCCGGTCTGAAAGCTGCCTGGCGCACTGCACCGCAATGGCTCTGCGAGTCTGCGCCTGCGGTAACCTGAACTCCGCGATGGACGAGGGAGATCGCCTGCAGATCGAGCTCAGACGATCCGGCGAGAAGACGGTGGTCGTCCCGCGGGGCGAGTTGGATCTCGCGGGCACGCCTGCGTTTGAACGCACGGTGCAGGACGCTTGCGCGCTCGCGCCGCGCGCGCTGCTGGTCGATCTCGGTGAGCTCGCGTTCCTGGATTCGACGGGCCTGAGGGCGATACTGTCCGCACAGCGACAGAGCACCGAGGCCGGGATCGAGTTCGCGGTGCTGGCCGGTCGGGCGCAGGTGGCGCGTCTCATGGAGATCACGGGGGCCGCCGAGCACATCCGCGTCGTGGCGAGCGCCGAGGACCTGGCCGCTGGCGCCTGACTTCTTGCCGGTCCCCGCGCAGGCACTCGCGCGCAGGTCTCCCCGCCCGAGTGCAGGTCTTCCCGCCCGAGTGCAGGTCTCCCCGCCCGAGTGCAGGTCTCCCCGCCCGCGTGCAGGTCTCACCGCCCCGCGTGGAGGTCTCCCGGCCCGCGTGCGGGTCTCGCCGCAACCCGCGCAGGTGTGCGCGCTGCCGCACTGGCCGGCGAGGAATCTCGTTTGACGGGATCGGGCGCGGGTAGCCCTGGCGGTGAACGATCGGAGGCCAGATGACCTTTGGAACGTCGATATTCCTTATTGCAGTAGGGGCGATCCTGCGGTTCGCCGTCTATGTGAGCGCGTCCGGGTTCAGCATTCACACGGTCGGCGTCATACTGATGATCGTCGGCGGCGTCGGGCTCGTGCTCTCCATCCTGTGGGCGTTCGTATGGTCCGATCCGAATCGGCGTCGTCGCACGCCGCCGCCACCGGCAGCTCCCGAGAGCGACCGTTGGCGCTACTGAGCGATCGCGGCGCCCGCCGGGGCGGCCTGCCTCTCTCCGGCCCGCCGCTTCTCAGCGGGTGAGGCTGAGCAGTCGGTCGATCTGGCGTCGGTCGAAGCCGGCGATCGGCTTGCCGGCGAGCGCCCGCAGCTCTGGTCTCATCGCGGGTCCGCCTGGGCCACCGCGTCGGCCGCGTCCTGCGCTCCGGCCAGCACCTGCTCGTCGAAGAACGTGCCGATGACTCGTGCCGGGTATGCGCCGATGAAGCCGGTCACGACCTCGCCATCGCGGAACACGGCGACGGTCGGGA
>DAHVAB010000370.1 GCA_027314825.1 Solirubrobacterales bacterium | reverse complement strand
CCTCGACCCGCTCGCGCAGCTGCACGAGCGTGTAGCGGGAATCGGACTGCTGCACGATCCCGGTCACCAGCTCGCCGACGCGGTCCCGGTACTCCTCGTACATCATGTCCCGCTCCGCCTCGCGGATCCGTTGCAGGATCACCTGCTTGGCGGTCTGGGCGGCGATCCGCCCGAAGTCCTCTGGCGTCACATCGCGTTCGTCGATCTGATCGCGGTACTCCTCGAACTTCTTCGGGTCGATTTCCGGCTCTTCGGGTTCGCGCAGCTCACCGGTCTCCGGGTCGACGGTGGTGCCCTCGTCGATCGTCTCGACGATCAGGTGGGCCTCCAGCCGTTCCGGGATGATCAGTTCGATCACCCGGAAGTCCGCGGTCTCGCGGTCGATTTCCACCCGCGCGTACTTGGCGGCCCCGGGCTGCTTCTTATACGCGGAGAGCAGTGCGTCCTCCAGCGCGACCATCAGCTTCTCGGCCTCGATGCCCTTCTCGCGCGCGAGCGCGTGCATCGCCTCCAGGATCTCGCGTGACATTGCTACTCCTCGACCAGGTTGGAACGACGGATCTCCGCGTAGGGAATCGTGACGATCCCCCCATCCGCGGCCAGCGTGATCTCATTCTCGGAGGCTCCCACGAGCTCTCCCGTGTAGCTGCGGCGAGACTGTGCGGGCGCCGGCTTGGCGTCGCTGTCGTGCGGGCGCACGTCCGCACCCCGCATCCGGCCGCGCGGGCGGCTGGCGGTGAGGCGCACGCGCGCGCGCCGTCCGATGTAGCGGCGGTAATGGTCGGGCTTGCTCAGCGGCCGCTCGCTGCCGGGCGAGGAGACCTCCAGCGCGTAGCGTTCCCGCCATGGCGCGAGCGCGCTGCTGACGCGCTCACACAGCTCCAGCGTGACACCGCCGGGATGGTCGATGAACACCCGCAGGGTCTCGTTTGCAGGGCCGGTGACGAGCTCTGCCAGCAGTACCTCGACATCGGGCTCCGCCTCGGCGAGCAGCTTCTCGATATCGGTTTGCAGCGCTGTCATCAATCCTCCTCACGACGTAAAAAAAGCGGGCGTGCGCCCACTTTCGTCACGGCGGCCGGCACAGGCCGGCCCGAAAGCTCTTCCGACGAGGATAGCATCGCTCAGGCGGGCGATCCCGGCAGACGAGCGGCCCTCCTGGCTCGATCCCGGTAGAGCCTGTAGTCGGCTCGCTCGGGCCGCAGCGAGCATGCGAGCGCCAGCGGCTTGCACGCCTCGCGGTGGCGCCCGAGCTGCTGCATCGCGCGGCCGAGGCAGAAGAGCGCGTAGTCATCCGTCGGCGCGACCGCGGCCACCGCGCCGAACTCCGCCGCCGCGTGCTCGTAGCGCTGCGCGTGGAACAGGGCGCGGCCGAGCGCCTCCCGGATCGAGGTCTTCTCAGGCGCGAGGTTGCGCGCCCTGGTCAGGGGGACGATCGCGGCCTGATAGTCGCCATGGCCGAGCAGCTCGCGTCCGCGCATAAACAGGTCATAGACGCCGTCCATGCGTGATCACTGTAGCCGGTGCGCGGAGGAGTCGCGCAGGAGCTCGACCGCGTCGAGGATCTCCTCGGCGACGGCGCGCTTGGGCGCCTTGGCGATGTGCCGCTCACCGTCGGCGGTGATGATCGTGACCTCGTTGGCGGCAGCCTCAAAGCCGATATCTGCGCGAGATACGTCGTTGACGACGATCGCATCCAGGTGCTTGGCCTGCAGCTTGCCGCGACCGCCGGCGAGCGCATCCCCGCCGCTCTCGGCGGCGAACCCGACGATGGTCTGCCCGGCGCGGCGCAGCTCGGCGAGCGCGCCCAGCACGTCGACGGTCGGCTCCAGGCGCAGCGTCATCCCCTGCTCTGAGCCCTTGCGGATCTTGCCCGCGACCGGCTCGGCCGGGCGGAAGTCGGCCACCGCGGCCGCCATCAGCAGCACGTTGTCGAACGACGCCCGAGTGGCCGGGGGGTCGAGCAGGTCGCCACCGGAGTCGCCCCACGAGTCC
>DAHVAB010000036.1 GCA_027314825.1 Solirubrobacterales bacterium | reverse complement strand
GAACTCTGAGCGCAGCCGCGCGGGGTCGCTGCCGAGAGGCGCCGGCACGACCAGCTCGAACGATTGACCGCGGTAGCGCATCTCCGCGACGCAACGCCGGGCGGGCCGATCAGGCCCGCTCAAAGAACGATCATCCTCCGCGGGCGCCTCATCGCCGAGCTCCGCCTCCGCGCGCGCGATCAGCTGCTCGGTGGCGCTCCGGACGCTCGTCGTGCTCAGCGCGTCCCCGGAGAGCATCACCGTGCGCGCCGCGTCGCGCCTCGCCGGGGCGGCGGCGAGCCCGAGGGCGCAGAGGACCCCCGAGGCGCGCGGGCAGAGGACCCGCCCGATCGAGAGCGCGCCGGCGAGCGCCGCCGCGTGCAATGGGCCGGCTCCGCCGAACGCCATCAGGGACAGCCCGCGCGGGTCGATCCCGCGCTGCACGCTCATCACTCGCAGGGCTCGCAGCATCTCCGCCTCGGCGACCCTGACGATCCCCTCCGCGCAGGCGATCGCGTCCATCCCGAGGCTCTGCGCCAGCAGGCCGATCGCCCGCTCGGCGGCCTGCATGTCGAGGCTCACCCCGCCCGCGAGCGGCTCCTCGGCCAGCAGCCTGCCGAGCAGCAGGTTCGCATCGGTGACTGTAGGCTCCCGCCCACCGCGGCCGTAGCATGCGGGCCCCGGCACGGCTCCGGCCGAGCGCGGTCCGACCCGCAGCGCGCCGCCGGCGTCCCGCCACGCGATCGAGCCGCCGCCGGCGCCGACCGTGTGGATGTCGAGCGCCGGCAGCGCCCGCGGGCGTCCGGCGACGCTCCGCTGAGCGGTCTCGGCGACCGACCCGCCCGTGATCAGGCAGACATCGCACGATGTGCCGCCCATGTCGAAGCAGAGCAGGTCGCTCTCACCGGCCAGCTCGGCCAGGCGCAGGGCGCCGCCGACTCCGCCGGCCGGCCCTGAGAGGACTGTGAGTGCGGCGTGGGACGCCGCCGTGGCCGCGTCTAGCAGTCCTCCGGAGGATTGCATGACCTGCGGCGCGGGAGCTCCGATCGCGCCCGCGCGGCGTGAGAGCGAGGAGAGGTAGCCGGCGAGCAGCGGCGAGAGCGCAGCGTCGATCTCGGTGCTCGCGGCGCGCTCGTGCTCACGGAAGGTGCCGACCACCTCGTGGGAGAGGGAGACGTGCACGTCCGGCAGCGCTCGCGCGATCGTCTCGCCGAGCATCCGCTCGTGCTCGGGGTGGGCGTAGGAGTGCAGCAGCACGACGGCGACCGCCTCCACCTCGGCGTCGGCGAGCCTCGCTGCGAGCTGCTGTGCGGCGTCGACTCGCAGGGGGACGAGCACGCCCTCCGGAGCCGTCCGCTCGGGCACGGGGAAGCGGAGCTGCGGCGGGCTGAGCGGGGGCGGCGGGGCCTCGCAGAGCCGGTACAGGCTTGGCCTGGCCTGCCGGCCGAGCTCGATGATGTCGGTGAAGCCGTCGGTGGCCAGGAGCGCGGTCCGGGCGACCGTGCCCTCCAGGAGGGCGTTTGTGGCGACCGTCATCCCGTGGGCGAAGCGTGCGATGCCACCCGCGCCGGCTCCTGCCGTGGTGAGGACCGCGTCGATCGCTTCGAGCACGCCGACAGACTGGTCCCGTGGCGTGCTCGGCACCTTCGCGGTGGCGATCGAGCCGTCTGGGTGCAGCAGCACGGCGTCGGTGAATGTCCCTCCGACGTCCACGCCGAGCAGCATGTCCGCCAGCCTACGCCAGAAATCGATTTCGCCACGGCCGCTCGGCCACGGCGGGCGGAGCGTCAGGCGGCCGCGAGCTCCCGGTGCTCGGTTTCGGCGAGGTGCTGGTGTGAGGGGCAGTATCCGTTATGAGCCAACGGCACTCTCTGGCAGGCCTCACCCTTGCGGGTGGTGGCCCTGCATTGCAGCGGCTTGCCGCTCACCGCCATGTAGGCGGCGACCGGATCCTGTGCGAGGTAGCGCTGCGCCAGTCCGATATAGGCGCAGACCACCTGGTAGACGCGCCGCTGTGCGCTCATCGGGAAGTACACGCGGATCTCGCCGAACAGCGTTCTCGCCGGCTTGGCGAAGTAGTAGCGGTCGGTCGCGAGTCGCTCGACGGTCGACTCGCAGGCGCGCAGGACTCGCATGTGATTGCTGAGTACGGCGTCGCCCGGGCCGGGGTCCCCGAGGTGGGGAGCAAGCTCCCGGTAGATGGCTCGACTGAACTGATACATACGGCGAAACCTCGCCTTTCCTTGGTTCCTGACCACGCTTTCAGAGCACACCCGCCTCCAAGCGCCATCTCGGAACACAGCTGCCTTGCTTCGTCCCTGCTGCGCTAACACCGTCCGCAGGCGGAATAGACCGATTCGCCGCTGCCGTCTGCGTCGTCTCCCAAACGCTGGGTGAAACCTTCTCGGAAGAGGTGAAGGCGCAGCTAAGGGAACTGTTAAGCGCCGGTTAGGCTGGGCTTACCGCCAGCTTTGCCAGGTGAGCGCATCGTCGGCGCCGAGGACCGCGTGAGCGCCGTCGAGCGCCGGATCGATCTGTGGATGATCGGTGCGCAGATGCGCGCCCCGGCTCTCGGCGCGCTCCAGTGCGGCAGCGGCGATCATCCTCGCCAGCGGATGCGGGTCCTCGCGCAGCGCGCGCAGCCCGGCCGCGTCCCGTTCGACGCCGGCATGGCGCCAGAGCGCCTCGCGAGTGCTCTGCTGCGCCTGCGGGGGCGGGGAGGTTCGTCGCAGGCTGCCGGCATGGGCGTCCGCCGCGTCGAGCGCCGCGGGCTCGTCCAGCGCCGCCTCGGCCGGTCTCGCGGGCTCGTCCAGCGCTGCCTCGGCCGGTCTCGCGGGCTCGTCCAGCGCTGCCTCGGCCGGTCTGGCGGGCTCGTCCAGCGCCGCCTCGGCCGGTCTCGCGGGCTCGTCCAGCGCCGCCTCGGCCGCCCTGCGGGCGAAGACGAAGCACTCGCTCAGCGAGTTCGACGCGAGCCGGTTGGCGCCGTGCAGGCCCGTGCATCCCGACTCGCCGACGGCGTAGAGGCCGGCCACCGTGGTTTTCGCGTGCAGGTCGGTGAGAATGCCGCCCATCGTGTAGTGGGCGGCGGGAGCGACAGGGATCAGCTGCTCGGCGGGATCGAGGCCCGCCTCCCGCAGCGCGGAGACCACGTTGGGGAAGAGGGCCGGATCGATCGAGCGCATGTCGAGCCCGACCGCCTTCTGGTCGGTTGCGAGCAGGCGCGCCTGGATCGCGCGGGCCACCTCGTCGCGGGGCGCCAGCTCGTCCACGAACCGCTCGCCGCTCATGTCGTGCAGCGTCGCGCCCTCGCCCCTGATCGCCTCGGTGATCAGGAACCCTTCGCGGCCGGGCAGGCCGAGAACGGCGGTGGGGTGGAACTGGACGAACTCCAGGTCGGCCAGCTCGGCGCCGGCGGCGTGCGCGAGCAGCAGGCCGGTGCCGACCGAGCCGGGCGGATTGGTCGTGCGCGCCCAAAGCGCAGCCGCGCCCCCTGTGGCAATGACGACCGCTCTGGCCTGCAGCGCGCGCCCGCCCCGGCAGCCGACTCCGACGCAGCGTCCGTCGAGCATCAACAGCGCGGACACCCTGGCGTCCTCGCCTTCCAGAACGGTTATCCGCGCGTCTTCGGCGACCACGGCGGAGAGCTGGCGAAGCATCCTCCGTCCGGTCGCGCTGCCGCCGGCGTGGACTATCCGGCGCACCGAGTGCCCCCCCTCCAGCCCGAGCGCCAGCCGCCCGAAGCGGTCGGCGTCGAAGCTCACGCCCAGCGCGATCAGGTCATGCACTCGCTCCGGTGCCTCGCGGACGAGCACCTCCGCCGCCGAGCGTCGGACGGCTCCGCGGCCGGCGCGCTCGGTGTCGGCGAGATGGAGCTCGAATGAGTCCTCGGCGGCCAGCGCCGCAGCCAGGCCGCCCTGGGCCCAGTAGCTGGCGGTTCGAGCCAGCGGCGTTGCCGAGAGCAGCACGACCGACGCTCCGTGAGCGGCGGCGCAGATCGCGGCGTAGAGGCCGGCCGCCCCGGCTCCGAGCACCGCCAGGTCGAACGGGCCTTCGGCCGCCGGTGCCGCCCGCCTCTCAGGCTCCGCGCCCCGGCCTTCCCCGGCGGCGGCGCCGTCGCTCATCAGGCGAGCTTGGTCAGCGATGCGATCAGCACTCCGATCGCGACCACGCTGACTGTGGCCAGGATCAGCACCGGCACCCACCACCGGGGGGTCGCCGCCAGGCGCGTGCGGGCGGCCGCGCCGCAGCGCATGCACCACTGCTGGGCGCCCTGCAGCCCGGCGCCGCAGAGCGGGCACCGCTCATCGCCGGCTGCCACCGCGGGCGGTCCCGCCGCGGCGGCGGCGTCGGCGGCGGCCGCACCGGTCACGGGAGCTCGCGCCCCGGACGCGCGGGTGACATGTCGGGGCGGCCGGCGGCCGGCGGAATCGTCTCGAAGGCTTGGGTGCTCTGGTCCTGCGCGGCCCGGTCCGCGCTGGCGCCCTGCGTGGGCTGGTCGTGCGCGGCCCGGTCCGCGCTGGTGCCCTGCGTGGGCTGGTCGTGCGCGACCCGATCCGCGCTGCTGCCCTGCGTGGGCCGCTGCGCCTGCTGGGCGTCGCGAGCCGGCCGGCGCACCTCGGTGGCTCCGTCGGCATCGCTGTCCTCATGGTCCCGACCACCGCGCTCCCATGGGCGGGCGCCGAAGGTGGCGCTCTCAGCTGCGGGCGGCGCGGCCTGTGCCGGCGGTGGGGCAGGTGAGGAGTGTGGGCGGGGCTGCCCGGAGCCGTGCGGATAGCTCGCGGGGTGCGTCCGCTCGGGCGCGGGCGGCCCTGGCGGCATGCCTGGAGGCGGCGTCCCCGCCGCGGCTGTGTGCGCTCCGGCGATCGGGCGCGGATCCTGCCGTGCCGGCAACCCGCAGGTCGGGCAGTAGCGGTCCGCGCTGCCGTGGATCGCGGCGCAGCGGGGACAGGCCGCCACGCCGGCCTGGCGGAGCACCGTGAGCGGCTGCGGCTCGTGCAGCGCCTCCTGTAGCGCCCGCAGCTCGGTGTCGATCCCGCCGAGCGTGGAGAGCTTGGCGTGCACGACCTCGTCGTTGGTGCGACCGAAGCGATGGAGCTCGAAGATCAGCCCGCCGAGATCGCGGTAGGCGAGCTCGCGTGCCGCGCGCAGGAACCGGACTCTGCGGCGCATCCGCCCGCGGGCGAGGAACCCTGGGCTCTCCGCGATGGCGGCGGGGGCGCCGGCCGTCGTCGGCTCGGCTGGCGGGCCCGGGGGTGTCGTTGAGCCTGGCGGGGCCGGGGGTGTCGCTGAGCCTGGCGGGGCCGCGGGTGTTGCCGCGTCCGCGGGTGTCGCCGAGGCCGGCACGTCCTCGCGCCGACCATCCGCCGGCGCGTCCGCCGGGACGGCCTGGTCAGGGGCCTCGATCATCTGCTGCCCGGACTGCTCATCGGCCGGCTCTGCGGCCGGAGCGGCAGACCGCTCTCCTCGGAAGATCCGCAGCATCTGTCGAGATCCTAGCTGCTCATCGCGCAGCCGCCCGCCACGCGGCGACGAGCCGTTCGGCCATCGGCCGCACTCCAAAGCTCTCGGCGCGGTCGCGGCCTGCGATACGCGGATCGGGCGCAGCCAGGTGCGGGCGCAGCGCCTGCAGCCAGCTCTGCATCTCGAAAGGCGCGCAGAGCGTTCCCTCGATGCCGTCGAGCGCCTCGGGGTGGATGCCCACAGGGCAGGCGAGGACGGGCACGTCGCATGCGAGCGCCTCCAGCACGGCGAGGCCGAATCCCTCCTGCGTCGAGGGCACCAGCACCGCGTTGGCCGCGTTGACGAGAAGCGGCACCCGCTCCGGGCTCACGCCCCCGAGGCTGATGAGCGGGACGCCTGCCTCCTCGGCGAGAGCCCTGGCCAGGTCGTAGCGCTTCGCCGGGCGTGCGGGGTCGGCCGCGAAGAGCAGCTGGGGGCGATCCTGCGGCAGGCCGAGCTCGGCCCGCGCCCGTGCACGAGCGATCGGACGGAAGCGGCCTGTTTGGACGCCGCACGGGATGACGATGGCCCGGCGGCGAGCCGCGGCGCCCGGCAGCTCGCCGGCGAGCTGCTGGGAGACCGCGATTATCAGGTCCATGAGCGGGAGCAGGGCGCGCGTGACCTGACGCGTGCGGGGGTGGCGCACGTCCGTGCCGTGCAGCGTCATCCCGCGCACCCCGGCCCTGACTGCGAGCGCGGGCAGGGCGCTCAGCGAGAAGTGGGCGTGGAGTACGTCGAAGCGCTCGCCGCGGTGGCGGCGGCGCAGCGCGGCGTACCCTGCGGCCAGCGCGGCGGGGCCCGGATCGAGCTCGCAGAGCTCCACCTCCAGATCCTCGATCGCGCGCAGCGCGTCGACCTGGTCGCGCACGAAGGATCCCCGCTCGGGGTGGTCCCGATCGGGACGCATGTTCGAGACGATCAGGGCGCGCACCGGCGTTGACCGTAGCGCTCTGGAATCATGGACGCCTGTGGGGTACGACTCTTCTACAGCGAGCGACTCAGATCCGCGCCGTCGGCCGATCGGCGTCTTCGACTCGGGCGTCGGCGGCCTGACCGTCCTGCACGAGCTGCTGGTGCAGCTTCCGGAGGAGGACTTCATATATCTGGGGGATACGGCCCGCTTCCCCTATGGGGAACGCTCGGCCGCCGAGCTCGCGCAGTTCTCGGCGCAGATGGCCGAGGAGCTGCTGAGGCGCCGGGTGAAGCTGCTGGTGGTTGCCTGCAATGCCGCCACCTCCGCCGCCCTGCCCGCGTTGCGGCGGCGGATGATGGATACGACGCTCGGCGTCGATGTGCTGGGCGTGGTCAGGCCGGAGGCGCTGCAGGCGGTGGCGGCCACGCGCAACGGCCGGATCGGCCTGCTGGCGACGCCGACGACGGTCGCCAGCGGCGCCTATGACGAGGCGGTGAGCACGATCGACCCGCACGTGACCCTGCACCCCGTGGCATGCCCGACGCTCGCCTCGATCATCCAGGAGGGCAGGCAGTTCGACGAGAACGCGGTGCAGACAGTCCGGGAGGCGTGTGCGCCGCTGCGGGCGGCAGGCGTGGATACGGTGGTGCTCGGCTGCACCCACTATCCGCTGATCCGGCTGATGATCCAGCGGATGCTGGGTCCGGCGGTGAGCCTGATCAGCTCCGGCTCGGCGCTCGCGCGCCAGGTCGAGCATGCGCTCTCCGCGCGCGGCCTGCGCAGCGACCGGGCAGGCGAGGGGGCGTACCGGTTCCTTTGCACGGGCGACATAGTCGGCTTTCACGAGGTCGGCACGCGCTTCCTGCAGATGCCGCTGGGAGCCGTCGAGCAGGTGGTCCTCGATCAGGCGCAGGCGCTCGCATGAGCCCCGTCTCGCGCAACGATGGGCGCGCCTTCGCGCAGTTGCGCGCGGTGGAGATTGTGCCGCACTTCGTGCGCGCGGCGAGCGGGTCGGCCCTGATGAGCGCGGGCGGCACGCGGGTGATCTGCACCGCCTCCGCCGAGGAGAGCGTGCCGCGCTGGATGGCCGGGCGGGGCAGCGGGTGGCTGACCGCAGAGTATTCGATGATGCCGGCCTCGACCGGGCGCCGCCGGCAGCGTGATGTGAGTCGCGGGCGGCCCGACGGTCGCACGGTGGAGATACAGCGCCTGATCGGCCGCTCGCTGCGCGGCGCCGTGGATTTCGATGCGCTCGGAGAACGCACGATCTATATCGACTGCGACGTCCTGGAAGCCGACGGCGGCACTCGCTGCGCTTCGATCACCGGCGCCTACGTCGCGCTCGCCCTGGCATGCCTGCGGCTGCGCGAGGAGGGCAGGCTGGAGCGCAGCCCGCTGAACGGCTCGGTCGCGGCGGTGTCGTGTGGGATCGTGGATGGTGAGGCGCTGCTCGACCTCGACTACTCCGAGGACTCCAGGGCCGAGGTCGATGCGAACGTCGTGATGATGGGCGATGGCGGCCTCGTGGAGGTGCAGGCGACCGCGGAGCGGACGCCGCTGTCGCGTGCGCACCTGGACGAGCTGCTGGCGCTGGCGGGGGAGGGGATTGGGCGGCTCCGCCAGGCTCAGGAGGATGCGATTGCGGCCGGCGCGCCGGGGGTGCAGGAGAATGCGGCTGCCGCCGCGCCGGCACACGATGCGGCTGCCGCCGCGCCGGCACACGATGCGGCTGCCGCCGGGCCGCCGGAGGATGCGGCGGAGCAGAGGGCGCCCGAGGCCCGATGTGGCTCCTGCTGTCCACCCGCAACGAGCACAAGCGGCGCGAGCTCGCCCGGCTCATGCCCGGATTCGAGGTGGAGACGCTGCCCGAGAGCGTGGTGCTGCCGCCGGAGGATGGGGATACGTTCGAGCAGAATGCGATCGTGAAGGCGCGGGCGGCCGCCGCGGCGACCGGCAGGGTCGCGATCGCGGACGACTCCGGGATCGAGGCGGCGGCTCTCGCCGGAAGGCCCGGCGTGCGCTCGGCTCGGTATGCGGGTGAGGATGCGACCGATGAGCAGAACCTGCGCAAGCTGATCGCGGAGGCCCCCGCCGGCAGTCGTCTGAGATATGTCTGCGCGCTCGCCTACGTGGACTGTGCTGGCGGGGTGGAGCGGATCTTCGAGGGTGCGTGTGAAGGCACGCTGACCGATCGCACGCGGGGTGAGCGCGGGTTCGGGTACGACCCCGCGTTCGTGCCTGACGAGCAGCCCGAGGCCGCGACGGTTGCGGCGAGCGGATCGGACGGGACGGTCACGATGGCCGAGCTGAGCGACGCCCAGAAGGACGCGATCAGCCATCGCGGACGCGCGGCGAGGGCGCTCGTCGCCTGGCTGCGCGAGGAGGCTAGAGAAGGTTGATCGCGGCGGAGCCGCCGACCGCGACGCTGAGGATCGCATAGCCGGTGTAGCCGGCCAGCAGGAGCATTGCGGCCGTTATGAGGGCGATCAGGACCGTCACGATCCAGGCTGCGCGTGGCATCGGCGTCATTGTCCCGGTTAGCGGCCGATCGCGCACCGCGGGCGGTCGCCCGCCCGCTGCGGGGGCCGCCGATCCCCGGGCGCCGCGTCGCCGTCCGCAGGCACTGTTAGCGTGACGAACCGCATTTCCCCCAAGATCGGAGGATCTCAAGTGACGAAGGGTGAGCTGGTCGATCAGGTTGCATCGAGGGCTGAGATCACGCGACAGGACGCTGCGCGAGCTGTCGATGCGGTGCTCGAGACGGTTCAGGATGCGTTGCGCCGCGGTAGCGATGTAACCCTCTCCGGGTTCGGCAAGTTCCACGTCAGCGAGCGGGGGGCGCGCAGCGGCGTGAACCCGCGGACGGGCGAGCGCATTCAGATCGCGGCGACGCGCGTGCCTCGCTTCTCGGCTGGCAGCGGGCTGAAGAACGCGGTCAAGGAGCACTAGAGCTGATCCCGGCACAAGCTGCGGAGACGGGTCGCGGGGTGGCGTCCTCGGAGGCCTCGCCGCCGGGCCGCCGGCCGGCCGTCGGCGCGGGATCGTTCGGCGATCGGCTCGCCGAACGGGTCGTCGCCCGCGAGTCCCAGCTCGTGCTGGGCATCGACCCGAGCCTTGACGGACTGTGGCCCGGCGTCGACCGGCTGGCCGGCGGAGGCTCTCCGGCGGAGCAGGCCGCCTCCGCCGTTCTTGGCCACTGCAGGGCCCTGATCGACGCCGTCGCCCCCGCCTGCGTCGCGGTCAAGGCGCAGCTCGCCTGCTTCGAGCGCCTCGGCGTTCCCGGCAGGCGAGTCCTCGGGGAGGTGCTCGAGCATGCCAGGGAGCTCGGTCTGCTCACGATCGCCGATGGCAAGCGCGGCGACATCGACGTGAGCGCGAAGGCGTATGCGCAGTCGCTCTTCGGCGGTGCTGTCACGCGCTTCGGACGCCTGGAGGGGCTCGGGGTCGACATGGCGACGGTCAATCCGCTGCTCGGTCGCGATTCGGTGGAGCCCTTCGTGGCTGCCGCCAGGCAGGAGGGCGCCGCGGTGCTCGTGCTCGTCAGGACCTCGAACCCGGGCGCGGCGGATATCCAGGATCTCTGCGTATCGTCGGCCGCGGGCGATTCCGGTGGGGCGTCGAGGCGGACGGGGCGAGCGGCGACGGGCCGCACCGTCTGGGAGTCGCTTGCAGCGATCGTTGCAGAGCTGGGAGCGGGGGCGCATGGCCGCTGCGGGCTCGCCGACGTCGGCGCCGTGGTCGGGGCGACGGCGCCGGAGCATCTCCAGCGCGCGCGGGAGCTGATGCCGAACGCGGTGCTGCTGCTGCCGGGCGTTGGCGCGCAGGGCGGGCGCGTGGAGCGGCTTGCGCCCGCGTTCGCGCCGGGTCGGGCGGGCGGCCTGATCACCGCCTCGCGGAGCATCGCCGATGCTCACCGAGCTGCGGGCGGCGCCGATCCGGCCGCGGCGGCGCGCAGGGAGGCTGAGCGCCTGCGGGAGGCTGCGTGGGCGATCGGCGCGTAGCTGCCGAGAGTCACTGGCCTGACAGGTAGCGGTCACGATGCCGGCTCTCGCGCCGGCGGGCGCTACCCTCTGGGAGGCTCCGGCCGCCGTGGTGGCTGGGGTGGGTGAGTCCATGCGGGGCAACGGATGATCATCACGGTCACGCTCAATGCGGCGATTGACAAGTCGCTGTCGGTGCCGGGCTTCCGTCTCGGCAGGCGCCATCGTGCCGTCGATCAGCGCACGATGGCCGGCGGAAAGGGCGTGAACATCGCACGGGCTCTGAAGGCGCTCGGTCAGCCTGTGATCGCGACCGGCATGGCCGGGGGTGCGACCGGCACCTACATCGTCGAGCAGCTCACCGAAGAGTCGATCCTGAACGATTTCGTGCGGATCAGGGAGGAGTCGCGCACGAACACCTCGGTGCTGGATCCGACGACCGGCCAGCAGACCGAGGTCAACGAACATGGCCCCGCCGTCAGCGCGCGCGAGCTGGAGCTCTTCAGGGACAAGCTGTTCTATCTGGCCCGGGGCGCGGCGATCGTCGTGTTCGCAGGCTCGCTGCCGCGCAACGTCGAGCCGGACTTCTACGCCTCGCTGCTGGAGGAGCTGCAGCGGCTCGGGGTGACGAGCGTGATCGACACCGACGGCGAGCCGCTGCGCCATGCGGTGAGGATGGAGCCGGACGTGGTCTCGCCGAACATCCTCGAGGCCGAGGAGCTCGTCGGGCATGAGTTCGGCGGTGAGCAGGAGCGGATCACCGCGCTCGGGGAGATCGTCGCCATGGGCGCCAAGGAGGTGGTGATGACGGTCTCCGACGGCTGTTATGCGCAGGTTCTCTTCGAGGGCAGACGCTGTCTGCGGCGGGTCAGGATCCCGGAGCAGGAGACCGTTGCACGGCGCGGCGCCGGCGACGCCTTCCTGGCGGGGTATGTAGCGGCACGCTATGAAGGAAGGCCGCCCGACCAGTGCCTGCGCTTCGGGGTGGCATGCGGCGCGGAGTCGACGACCCGCCTCGGCGCGGCCCTGATCGATCCACGGGAGGCGCGGCGCCTGATGGGCGATATCGAGATGACCGCGCTGGAGGCGGTCGAGTCGGTCGTCTGAGGTCTCGACCGCCGGCGGGCGGCGGCCGGCGCAGCGCGGTGCCGCTGCAGGGCGGCTCCTTCGCGTCAGCCGCCCGTCACGTCGCGACGCAGGAAGACCAGGTAGGCGCCCGCCAGGGCCGGCACCGCGTATAGAGCGCAGACCCACAGCGAGTGGAGGATCGGGCTCCAGTCGGTCGGGGTGGCCAGGAGGCCCTGCCAGTTCTGGTACTGGGTCGTGAGCAGGTAGGGTGATGCGCCTTCCAGGCCGGGGATCAGCGTGACGAGCGCCAATAGCAGCGTGAAGGCGAGGGTCCCGACGACCGCTGCGGCGCTGTTGCGGGTGATCGTGGAGAGGAGCACGCCGATGCAGACGACTGTGGCCAAGGGGATCATGTAGAAGGCGTAGGAGGCGGCGACGAGCAGCAGGCCTTCCGGAGCGGAGACGATCGTGCCGGAGAAGGTGATGACCGGGTGGAAGCCCCATGATGCGACCCCGGCCGCGGTGGCTACGACGGCCGTGGTGAATGTCGCGAGCGTCGCGTAGATGCCTGCCGCGAGCGTCTTTGCCGCGATCACCTGCCCGCGATCGACCGAGCGGGTGAGGATCGTCTTCAGGGTGCCGTTGGCGTCCTCGTTGGCGACGATGTCGCCGGCCACCAGCGATGCGATCAGGGGCAGCATCACGGAGGACATGAAGAAGAGCAGCATCAGCACCGGGGTGACGAGGCCCGACTCGGTGATCCGCTGCGTGTAGATGTTGCCGCCGTGGTCGGGGCTGCTGCGGAGGTTCTCCGCGATCACGAAGAGGAGCGGAACGAGCGCGGCGATTCCCAGCCCCAGGTAGGTTCGCTTCTGGGAGACGAGCTTGCGCAGCTCCCAGCG
>DAHVAB010000369.1 GCA_027314825.1 Solirubrobacterales bacterium | reverse complement strand
GCGCCGCGGCCGCGCAGCTCCAGCAGCGCCAGCGCGCTCGCCGCGCCGGCCGCCGAGAGCCCGCACCCCGCCGCGATCGCGACCGGCAGCACGCCGAACGCCTCTTCGGCGCCGATCGGAAACGCCGCGGTCAAGAAGCCCGGCACCCGCTGGAAGAAGGCGCCCGCGAGGAGCGCGCCGATCCCGAGGCCGGCGGCGGTCGCCAGCAGGCCGAGCATCAGCGCCTGGAAGCCGAGCAGGACCGCGATCTGAGCAGTGTCATAGCCCTGCATCCGCAGCTCGGCGATGAACCTGCGCCGCTCCGGCACGGTGAGCAGCATCGCGCTCAGCGCGAGCAGGAAGCCGACGATCACAGCGATCGCCGCGAACAGGGCGGTCGACTGGCGGTTCGGCGCGGTCGCCTCTTCGAGCAGCTTCAGTTCGCCGCTGGCCGGACGCAGCTGGAGCGTGGCGCCAGCGATCTTCGCGAGCCTGCGATGCACGGCGGCGGCGCTGCCCGGCAGCGGCTTGACCAGCACTTCGGTGGCCCGGCCCCTGCTGGCGGTGATGGTCTGCGCGCGGGAGAGGACGGCGACGGCGACGGGGCTCGCCGCCAGCGCGGCGAGTGTGCCGCCGAGCGTCGCTCTGACCTGCACTCGCGTCAGGCGCCCGCCGCTCGCGATCTCCACGATGCCGCCGCGACGCGCGCCGATCTGCGAGGCCACTCCGGAGGGCAGGCCGACCCCTCCTGCCAGCAGCTTCGCTCCGGCCGCCAGTTCCTGCCCGCCGATCCCGCCCAGATCTTCGACGGCAGGGCTCAGCCCGATCAGCTGCACCTCCTCGCTGCCGCCCGGCCCGCGCAGCGTCACCTCGCTTCGCAGGATCGGCGCCGCCACTTCCACGCCGTTCAGCGCTCCGACCCGGCTCACGGTCCGCGCGGAGATGCCCGCGCCGGTCGGCGCCACCAGCTCGTAGCGGGCCGAGCCGGCGAGCCTGCGCACCAGCTTGCCGGCCGAGCTGGTGAGGCTCGCGTCGGAGAGCAGCACGCCGAAGACGAGCGCCACCCCGACAGCGACACCCAACCCCGCCAGCAGCTCGGCTGCCAGGTGCGCGCGCACCCGACGGCGGTACAGGTACAGCAGCATCCCGAAGCGCAGCCCGCAGACGCGCGGCGCAAGCGAGCGGGCCTGCTCACCATGACCACGCGCTCTCATCGTGCGCGCCCTCTCTGAGCACCGGGGGCCGGCTCACCCACCACGCGACCCGCGGCCGGCTCCGCCGGCATCCCCTCCTCCACGCCGGAGACCGGCTCACCCACCACGCGACCCGCGGCCGGCTGCGCCGGCGTCCCCTCCTCCACGAGCCGCCCGTCGCGCAGGGTCAGCGAGCGGTCGGCGAAGGCGCTCGCCTCCGGGTCGTGGGTCACGATCAGGCCGGGCATCGAACGCTCCACGCACAGGTCGCGCAGCAGTCCCAGCACCTCGCGCGTGCGCACCGAGTCGAGGCTGCCGGTCGGCTCGTCGGCCAGCAGCAGGCGCGGGTCGGCGGCCAGCGCGCGGGCGATCGTGAGCCGCTGGCGCTCACCCATCGAGAGCTCATCCGGGGTGTGCTGCGCTCGGGCGCCCAGGCCCACCCGGACGAGCCACGGCTGTGCCCGCGCGCGCGCCTGACGCAGGGAGAGACCCTGCACCGGCAGCTTGATCAGCGCGTTATCCAGCGCGCTCGCATGCGGGATCAGGTGGAACTCCTGTGAGATCAGGCCGACAGTGGCGTTGCGGTACGCGGCCTCCCGCGCGCCAAGACGCCCGACGCTTCGCCCATCGAAGATGACCTCGCCGCGATCCGGTGCGAGCAGCGCTGCGGCGATCATCATGAGCGTGCTCTTGCCGGAGCCGCTCGGACCGTACAGCGCCACCACCTCGCCGGGCTCGATCCGCAGGCTGACCCCGTCGACCGCACGCACCAGCCGCTCGCCGGCGCCATAGTTCTTGACCACTCCATGCAAGCGCAGCCCGTGCCCCTGCTCGCCCTGCGGG
>DAHVAB010000368.1 GCA_027314825.1 Solirubrobacterales bacterium | reverse complement strand
AAGAGGTAGGGGAACAGGAGCCGGTTGACGACGAAGCCCGGCACGTCGGGGACGGTGACGGCCGTCTTCTCGAACGTCTCGCACAGCGCGGCGGCGCGCTCCCTGACCTCGGGGACCGCGCTGTCCGGGAAGACGAGCTCGACCAGCTTCATCTTGGTGACCGGGTTGAAGACGTGCAGCCCGACGAACCGCTCGGGGCGGCCGGACGCCTCGGCCAGGCGCGCCACCGAGAGCGAGGAGGTGGTGGTGGCGAGGATCGCCTCCGGCGCGAGCACGCTGGAGAGCTCCTCCAGCAGCCCCGCCTTGATCCCGTGGTGCTCGATCACCGCCTCCACGACGAACGTCGCCTCGCGCAGCGCGGCCGTGTCGGTCACGACTTTGACGTGCTCAGGGTCGACTTCGGCGCCGAGCCTCTCCAGGGTCCGCCTGACGGTGTCCTGCGCGCGTCGCGCCGACTCGTCCGAGCGGGCGAGCAGCAGCACCGGATCGTGGTGTGCAGCCGTGGCCGCCAGGCCGCAGGCGATGGCGCCGCTGCCGACTATCGCGAGTCGCTCTCTCACTGGTCCTCCTCGGGGTGGTGGTGGCCGCTCAGCGTTGTGGCCGCTCAGCGTTGACTGACCAGTCAATCTAATCTCTCGGAGGCGGTAGAGTAGAGGTATTGGGCGATCGAGCGCGTACGGGACACCCGGCGAGAGACGGAGGACTACAGATATGAGGCAAGCAGATGGCCGCGAGGTCGTGATCGTCGAGGCGGTCCGCACCCCGATCGGCAGGGGTCACAAGGAGAAGGGGTACTACAAGGACACCCACCCCAACGACCTGCTCGGCGCCGCCTACACCGAGGTGATCTCCCGCGCCGGAATCGATCCTTCCGAGGTGGAGGACGTGATCGCCGGGTGCGTGCAGCAGTTCGGCGAGCAGGGCCTGAACGTCGCCCGGAATGCGTGGCTGCAGGAGGGCCTGCCGATCGAGACGCCCGCCACGACGGTCGATCGCCAGTGCGGCTCGGCCCAGCAGGCGGTCAACTTCGGCGCCGCCCTGATCGCGGCCGGCGTCCATGACGTGGTGATCGGCTCCGGGGTGGAGCACATGGGCCACATCTCCTTCGGCGATGGGGCAAAGACTCAGCAGGAGTACGGCTTCGCGTTCACGCCTGCGCTGATGGCCAAGCACAACATCGTCGGCCAGGGTCTCGGCGCCGAGATGATCGCCGACCAGTGGGAGGTCCCCCGCTCCGAGCTCGACGAGCTCGCGCTGCGCTCCCACAAGCTGGCCCATCAGGCCACCCAGGAGGGCCGCTTCGAGCGCGAGATGATCCCGATGCAGGTAGGCGGGCAGACGCTGCTCACCGATCAGGGGATCCGGCCGGAGGCGACCCTGGAGGCGCTCTCTCAGCTCAAGCCCGCGTTCAAGCCGGACGGCAAGATCACCGCCGGCAACTCCTCGCAGATCTCGGACGGCGCGGCCGCGGTGCTGCTGATGTCGGCGCAGAAGGCGCAGGAGCTCGGCCTGCGCGCCAGGGCGCGGATCGTCGACTCCACGACGGTCGGCTGCGACCCGGTGAAGATGCTGGAGGGACCGATCCCCGCCACGCGCAAGATCCTGCAGCGCAACGGGATGAAGATCTCCGACATCGACCTGATCGAGATCAACGAGGCGTTCGCCCCGGTCGTGGCCGCCTGGCGGCGCGAGCTCGATCCGGACATGGATCGGGTGAACGTCAACGGCGGTGCGATGGCGCTCGGGCATCCGCTCGGCTCGACCGGCGCACGGCTGATCACCACGCTGCTGCACGAGATGGAGCGCTCCGACAAGGAGATCGGCTTCGTCACCATGTGCTGCGGCGGCGGTCTCGGCACCGGCACGCTGATCCAGCGGGTCTGAGCCGGCGGGCCTGATTCAGCGCGTCTGATCCACACCTCTCGATGACTTCTGTGGGGCGGGCCTCCGGCCCGCCCTGCGCGGGTCGCGTCGTGGCGGCCCGGCGCGTGCCTCAGCCCGTCGGCCCGCCGCCGGTCCAGTCGACCGCGA
>DAHVAB010000367.1 GCA_027314825.1 Solirubrobacterales bacterium | reverse complement strand
ACGCGCACTGCTGCAGGAGGTCGGCGTCCGCGATACGAACAGGATCGACCTCGACGCCCCCGTGCGCGATCTCGATCTGGCGGTACGGCAGGTCATAGAGGTGGCACACGCGGTCAGCAGGCGTCCGCACGTGCTGATTCTCGATGAGGCGACATCTGCGCTTGCTCCAGAGGCGAGCGCGTGGGTGCTTCGCAAGGCGAGGGAGGCGGCCGAGCGGGGCGCGATCGTGATCTTCATCTCGCATCGCCTGAACGAGGTCCGGGAGGTCGCCGACGAGATGACGATCATGCGGGCCGGACGGACCGTGGCCGAAGGGGCGGTCGACTCGCTCGACGACGAGGAGATCATCGAGGCGATGCTCGGCCGCAAGGTGGAGAGCCTCAGCCGGCTGCGCGAGCACCATCGCGGCGAGGCGCTGCTCACGGCCGAGCGCCTTCTGGCCAAGCCGAGGCTCGGGCCGCTGGACGTGAGCGTCCACGCGGGGGAGATCCTCGGCATCGGCGGGCTCGACGGCCATGGACAGCGAGAGCTGCTCAGCGCGCTGGCTGGCGCTATACCCCGTTCGGGCAGCCTGCGGCTCGACGGCAGGGAGGTGCGGCTGCGCACCCCCGCGGAGGCGCTACGGGCGGGAATCGTGCTGGTGCCCGCGGATCGCCAGGCCGAGGGCCTGCTGCTGACGCACTCGATCCGTGACAACGTCTCGCTTAGCGCTCTGCGCAAGTTCCGCTCGCGGATGGGCTCGATCGACTCCCAGCGGGAGCTGGCCGACGTGCGCGCTGGCGCATCACGCTTGAAAATCGACCTGGAGAGGCTAGAGGACCCGGTCGCCGTGCTCTCGGGCGGCAACCAGCAGAAGGTCGTGCTCGCGCGGGCTCTGCTCACCAAGCCGCGCGTCGTGCTCCTCTACGACTGCACTCGCGGCGTCGACGTGGGCACAAAGGCGGACATTCACGAGCTGATCGGCGAGCTCGCCGCGGAGGGCATAGCGGTCGTGCTTTACGCGAGCGACGTCGCGGAGATGGTCAACCTATGCGACCGCGTGCTCGTGATGAGCGAGGGCAAGATCGCGGGCGAGCTGCGCCGGGGTGAGATCACCAGCAGCGGGATTCTGCGGCTGGCCGTCGGCGCCGGGGGCAGCGAGCCCGAATCGAGGGCCGTCGCGTGAGCGCGAGCGGAATCGCGCTGCCCAGGGTGAGGCGGCGCTCGCCGGCATCAGTGCCGGGCAGGCAACTGCGGCGACACGCGGTCACCATCGGGCTGCTCACGGCCCTCATCATCGCCAACATCGCCGTCGAGCCGTCGTTGCTGAACGCGGTCCAGATAGGGCTTACGATCGAGATCGCGCTGCCGCTGGTGCTCGTCGGCTTCGCGCAGACGGTCGTCGTCATCTCCCGCGGGCTGGACCTCTCGGTCGGAGGCACGATGGCGGTCGGCAGCGTCCTGGCGGCGACGCTGATGAGCAACGGCTCGTGGGCGATGGTGCTGGCCGTGCTTGCGATCTGCATCGCGCTCGGCGCGCTCAACGGCGTGCTGGTCGCCGTCGGCGGCTTCGAGCCCTTCGTGGCGACGCTCGCCACGTGGAGCATCTTCAACGGCATCGCCCTCGCCGTGCTCTCCCAGGACGGAGGCACTGTGCCGGCTTGGCTCACGAGCCTCGTCACGGGATCGGTCGGTTCGATCCCCAACTCCTATCTGCTGCTGGCCGCCGTGCTGGTGCTCTGGTGGCATCTGCGGCGAACTCGCACCGGACGCAACCTCTACGCGTTGGGCAGCGACCAGGAGCGCGCCCGCCTCAACGGCGCGCCGGTCACCGCTATCAAGATCGTGGTCTACGCGATCGCCGGCGCAGCCGCCGGGATTGCCGGCATCCTGCTCGCGGGAGCGACCGCGACCGGCCAGCCGACTGTCGGCGACCCATACGTGCTGTCGTCGATCGCGGCAGTGGTGATCGGCGGCACATCGCTGTTCGGGGGCTCTGGCGGCGTCGGCGCGACCACCATGGGCGTCTTCATCCTCACCCTGATCTCGACGCTCGTACAGAGCCTCGGCCTGGA
>DAHVAB010000366.1 GCA_027314825.1 Solirubrobacterales bacterium | reverse complement strand
ATTCCCGTCCTGGCGATGCTGGCCGCCGATGAGCAGCTGCTGGCCGAGCGCGCGCGGCGGATCGCGCGGGAGTGCGGGGGAGAGGTTGTGCAGGCGGTCGCCCGGGTGGGCGGCGGCGCGCTCCCGCTCACGGAGCTGAGCGGTCCCGCGGTCGCCCTCGGCGGGCCGGACACGGACATCGAAGCGCTGGCGGCCGCGCTGCGAGCCGGAGACCCGCCGCTCCTCGCGCGGATCGCGCAGCGAAGGGTGCTGATCGACCCGCGGACCCTGCTGGACGATGAGATCGAGCTCGCCGGCACGCTGGCCGTGCGTGCGCTCAGCTCGAGCTCTCGCTGAGCCGCCGCCGCTGCGGCCCGACCGTGTGCGCGGGATCGCGCGCGGACTGGATGCCGGCGCGGAAGACGGCGAAGCGCTGAGCCGCTGAGCCGGCGAGCACGGCCGCGCCCCCGACGAGGCGGGCGGCGCGGCTGCGACGGCCGGCGGCGCAGAGCAGGCCCGCTCCCGCGATCGAGAGGCACATCGAGAGCCGGGAGAGCGTGCCCGCGGCGCCCTCGCGGTAGACCGTGCCGATATCGCCGAGCCGTCGTCTCATCGCCTCCGCGGCCGCGATCTCCCCGGTCGCGCCGATCGCGGCCAGCCGGCGGGCCGGTCCGGCGTGAGCCGGCGGGGCGAGGATCGCCGCCGCCGCTCCCGCGCTGGCGGCCGAGCTGGCGGCGAAGAGGAACGGCAGCTGCCGTCGCGCCTCATGCCAGGCCGGGACGGCGGTGTCGGCCACCAGGACGGCGGTGTAGGTTGCGAGGAACGGCCCGAGCAGGCCTGCCGTCGCCTGGGATGCTGGGCCCAGCCGGGGAAGCCATCCGAGCAGCGAGTGTGCCGTGGCTGCGGCCGTGCTGCCGCTGAGGCCGGTGAGGATCCACGTGCCGACGCTCATCGGCGAGGTCACCTTCGCCATTCGCAGCATGTTGTAGAAGCGCTCCGGCCGGCCGAGATCTGAGATGAGCAGCACGGGGCTCACCGCCGCGGCGCCGAGCGAGACCGGCCATGCCCGCCGCGCCAGCTCGTGGCGGCCGCTCGCGTCGGACAGCGCCGCCAGCACGGTGGAGCCGCCGGCCAGGCCGCCGACGAAGAAGTAGGTCGGGATCTCCCACGTCCACACTGGCTCCTTGATGATCGGCCGTCCCGCGTAGGAGCGGGGGCGATCGCGCTCCACCATGCGCCGCTCGCCGCCCCTGCGATCGCTCCCGTTGGTGGGAGACCGCGCGGACTGCCCGGGCGGATCGCGCTCCACCATGCGCCGCTCGCCGCCCCTGCGATCGCCCCCGCTGACGGGCGAGCCATCCGACTCATTGGAGCCCTCGCGCGGAGCGCTCATCGGCGCCTTCCCGCCAGCGCGAGGAGCGCGCCGGCCACGAGGCTCGCCCCGGCGGCCGCGGCGGCGAGGTACATCTCTGAAAGATGGCGCGTGGTGTCGACGGGGTCGGGCGGCAGTCCGTAGACCTCGGGATCGTCCAGCAGCAGGAAGAAGGCGCCGAAGCCGCCGACCCCGTCGTCGGGCGAGTCCCCGTAGAGCCTCGCCGCCGGCTCGCCCTGACGTTGCAGCGTCTGCACGCGCTGCGCTGCCCGCTCGCGCAGCGCCTCGAGCTCGCCGAACTGGATCGAGTCGGTCGGGCAGGCCTTCGCGCAGGCCGGCTCCATGTCGTCCTTCAGCCGGTCGTAGCAGAGCGTGCACTTCCACGCGCGGCCATCGTCCTCGCGCCGGTCGATCACGCCGAACGGGCAGGCGGGCACACAGTAGCCGCAGCCGTTGCAGACATCCTCCTGGACGACGACCGTGCCGAGCTCCGTGCGGAAGATCGCGCCGGTCGGGCAGACCTCCAGGCAGGCGGCCTCCGTGCAGTGCTTACAGACGTCGGAGCTCATCAGCCAGCGAAAGCCCTCATCCTCATGTACCGGCACGTCGTCGGCCGGCAGCTGCCGGGCGGCCGCCTCCTGCACGAGCGAGAGGCCCGCGCTCGGCTGCTCGGCCGCCCCGAGCGGGCGGCGCTGCTCGATGAAG
>DAHVAB010000365.1 GCA_027314825.1 Solirubrobacterales bacterium | reverse complement strand
GCGCTTGAAGATGCCGTGCAAGATGACCAGCGCCTTGCGTCGCGAGCTTGCCGTCGGCGGCTTGGCGCCGGCATCGACTCGATGGTCCTCGCTGGCGCCGCCCCGCGCCGCCGCGTCCACCGGCCGAGCCGCCGCCGGCACGATCGCCGCCGTCGAGGCCGGCGGCACGACGCTCCTCACGCACGCGCGCATACTCCGGCCAGCCGCCCATGTAGCTGCGCAGGCCGCCATCCTCGATCGCGATCGTCCGCGAGCCGACCGCGTCGAGCAGGGCGCGATCGTGGGAGACGAGCAGAACGGCGCCGTCGAATGAGCGCAGCGCATCCTCCAACGCCTCCCGGCTCTCCAGGTCGAGATGGTTGGTCGGCTCGTCGAGGATCAGGACGTTCGGCGGGTCCGGGGTGCCGTTCATCAGGATCGCGAGCGAGAGACGCTGCCGCTCTCCGCCGGAGAGCCCGTCGAGCGGCTTCTCGGCCTCCTCGCCGGCGAACAGGAAGCGGCCGAGCAGCGCGCGCGCCCTGTTCGGCGTCAGCCGCGTGGCCCGCTGCGCCGCCTCCAGCACGCTCTGTCCCGGGTGTCCGCCGGCGCCGAGCTCCTCGGAGTGCTGGGAGAGGTAGCCGACCGTCACGTTGTGGCCCGTGGAGAGCCTCCCTGCCGCCGGCGGACGGCGGCCGGTGAGCGTCTCGATCAGAGTGCTCTTGCCGGAGCCGTTGGGACCGACGAGCGTGACGTGCTCGCCGCGCTCCAGCCACATCTCCACGCCATCGAGCAGCACGCGCGCCGGACCGTCGGCGCCGCCGACCTCCACGCGGCCGTCCTGCAGCTCGAAGACGACCCGCCCGGAGCGCTCGGCCGCCTTGAAGGAGAACTCCAGCGAGCGCTCGGAGGATGCGCCGGCTGCCGGCGCCGAGGAGGATGACGCGGAGCCGTCGGCCGACTGCATCTTGGAGAGCCGCTTCAGGCGCGACTGCGCCTGGCGGGCCTTGGTCGCCTTGTAGCGGAAGCGCTCCACGAAGCGCTCGATCCGCTCGATCTCCGCCCGCTGCGCGTCGGCCGCCCTGCCGGCCGCGAGCTCGCGGGCCGCCTGCTCGCGCCGCCAGGCGTGCCACGGCCCGGCGAAGAAGCGCGCCCGCGGCGCGGTGCCGCCGTGCAGCTCCAGCACGGAGGTGCCGACCGCCTCCAGGAACCAGCGGTCGTGGGCGACCAGGACGACCGCTGCCTCCAGGCCGACGAGCGTCTGCTCCAGCCACTCCAGCGACTCGATGTCGAGATGGTTGGTCGGCTCGTCGAGCAGCAGCACATCGGCGCCCGTGGCGAGCGCCCGGGCCAGCGAGGCGCGGGTCAGCTGCCCCCCGGAGAAGGTGTGCAGGGGGCGGGCGAGATCCTCCTCCCCGAAGCCGAGGCCGCGGCTGGTGACGGTCGCGCGGTCGCGCCAGAGGTATCCGCCCAGCGCCTCCAGGCGGGCCTGCGCGCTCGCGTATGCGCCGAGGACCGACTCGTCGGCGGCGCCAGCCGCCATCTCGCCCTCCAGCTCCCGCAGCCGAGCCTCGGCCTGAAGCTCCTGGGCGCAGCCGGAGAGGATGTAGTCGCTCAGCGTGAGCTGCTGGGCGCCGCCGCGGGCCTCGCGCGGGGGCCGCTGGTCGTGAAGGGCCACGCGCACCCCCCGGCCGAGCCGGAGCTCGCCACGGTCGATCGAGGCCTGGCCTGCGAGCATGCGCAGCAGCGTCGTCTTGCCGGCGCCGTTGCGGCCGGCGATCGTCATCCGCTCGCGGCGCTCCAGCTTGAAGGAGACGCCGCGCAGGAGCGGCCGGCCGGCCATGTCCTTCTGGAGCTCTGATGCGATCAGGAGGCTCATCACAGCCATCCTATGAGGTAGGATCCGCGCCGATGCGCCGAAGGGATCAGAACCGGGGTGGCCGCTCGCGCCGCCTGATCGCGCGCCTGAGCGTGTCGCTCGGAGCCGCCTCGCTGCTCGCGCTCGCACTCGCGCCGAACGCCCTGGCCACATATGGGCGTGGCCTGTGGGGCGAACCGAGCGACATGGTGGTGACGATCTTCGG